>DAOMFN010000226.1:1795-4439 GCA_035429785.1 Anaeromyxobacteraceae bacterium | reverse complement strand
AGCGGCAGGAGCACGAACCCGAGCGCCGCGAGGGCGGCGAGCCCCGCCGCCGCCGCCGCGCCCCAGGCTCCCCTCCGCAGCCCGCTCGCACCCGACCGGCTCACCGGGCTCCGCCCGCCTCCGGGTCGACCACGCGGAACGTGCCCCCGTCGCTGCGCCCGAAGACCTCCGGCGCGTACATCTCCTCGGCCTGGGCCGGCCTCGAGACGAACGTGCCCGGGGTGGTGGCCCGGACCACGAAGGTGGCCTCGTGGAGCCCGGCGGGAAGCACCTCGGAGAAGAGGACCATCCGGTCGTCCCGCCGCTCGCGGTGGTCGAAGGGGGACCAGAAGCCGCCGGATGCGGTCTCCCGGCCCGACGCCGACCCGCTGGCGAGCGTCGCGTCCACGATCTCGAGCCCGGCCGGGATGGGGACGTCGACCGCGACGTCCCTGCGGGCCCGCGGCGTCGCCACGCGCACGCGGACGCGGAGGAGGTCGCCGGCGCGCGCACCGCGGACCTGGCCCCCGCCCTCCCAGGGCTCGAACCAGCGCTGCACGAGGATGCCCCGGTCGAGCGGATCGACCGGCATCCGCTCCGGGACGTAGCGCAGCAGCGCGCCGTAGTGGAGCGTTCCCGCCCGGCCGTCCCTGCGGAACTCGAGCGGCGCCCGATCGCCCGCCGCGCCGAGCGCGGAGATGGGGACCGGAAGGCTCGCGATGGAGAGCGACCGCCCGTGGAACGGCGCCTCGGCGAGGGTCTTCCCCCCGAGGACGACCGTGCCGGTGAAGTCCGGCGCCTCCCGCTCCTTCACCCGCACCAGCTCCGCCATGGCGAGCAGCGCGAAGGCCGCCTCCTGGGTGTTGCGGTACCGGCCGTCCCGGCCCCGGGCCGCGAGCAGCCAGGTGGCCATGCGCGGCACGAACGGGTGATCGGGCGCGACGGCGACGAGGGTCCCGAGCACGATGGCGGTCGTGCGGACGTCGGACGACCAGCGGGCCGCGGCGCCCGGGCCTCCGGCGTCCTCGAAGTGGACCTCGTTCCCCGACACCTTGGCCTCTCCGAGCAGCCCGTCGAGGAGCTCGCGGGCCGTCTTCCGGTCGTTGCCGGCGAGGAACATCGCGTCGGCCAGCATGGCCCGCGCGAACAGCGGCAGGCTCTCCCTCTGGGCGTACAGGCCGGAGTGGAAGGAGGCGCGGGGAGATCCGGTGCGCGCGAGCGCCCAGACCGCGAAGGCCCGGGTGGCGGGCGGCGGCGGCACGCAGCCGAAGCCGCAGGCGATGCAGCGGCCGGAGGCCACCGTGTCGGCGAGGTAGCCCTGCCCGCGCGCGAGGCCCGCCGCGTCCACCGGGTAGCCGAGCCGGGCCGCCTGCCCGAGCGCCAGGACCGCCCAGGCCGAGGCGAGCGGGTCGGGGCAGCCACTGCCGGGCCAGTACCGGTAGCCGCCCTCCGGCCCCTGGAGCGCCTCGATGGCCTTGACGGTCCGCCGAACCACCTCCTCCGGGTCCCGGGAGGGGCCGGACCCGCCGTCGTCGAGCCATTCCCGCATCCAGCCGTCGTCCTGCCGGTCGTCCGGAGGCGACATGCTGCCCCCGAACCGCCCCTGGATCTCCCGCAGCGCGACGAAGGGGACGAGCCGCGAGGAGAGCTGCTCGAGGCAGCCGTACGGGTAGTCGACGAGCTGCCGCATCCCCTCCTGCAGCCCGGCGATGGCCGAGGACGACAGGGTGAGGTCGAGACCCCCAGCGTCGGGCCGGACGCCGCCCGGGGGCACGATCGCCTCCCGGGCCACGCCGCGGGTCTCGCCGTGCAGGGCCACCGCCTCCCGCGCCACCGGGAGCACCACCGGGATGCGCTCCTCGAGGCCGTCCCGCTCCCCTCCCCCCGCCACGGTGAAGCGGAGCACCGCCTCGCCCGGCCGCTCGGCCCGGAACCGGAACCGGACCTCGCGGGGCTTGCCGGCGACGAGCTCCACCGCGCGCCGGGCCTCCCCCTCGAGGGCGATCCCGGTCGCCTCGGCGGCGACCTCCACCCGGCCGACCTTCGCTCCGGGTGAATGGACCACCACGCCGGCCTCGAAGAGGTCGCCCACGCGGGCCAGCCGGGGCAGCGCCGGGAGCGCGAGCAGCGGCCTCGCCACCGTCACGCTCGACTGCCCGCTCCCCACCCGGTCCCCCCGGGTGACGGCGATGGCCATGATCCGGAAGGTGGTGAGGTTGTCGGGGAGCTGGAACTCCACGCTCGCCCGTCCCTCGGCGTCGGTCGCCACCTCGGGCAGGAAGGCCGCGGTGGTCCGGAAGTTCGTCCGCATCGTCCCCGACGCGTCGAGCCCGCCGCCGCCGCCCGACGTGACGCCCTTGTCGCCGTAGGCCTTGCGCTGCACGAGCGTGACGAGCGACTCCGCCACCCGCACCGAGAGGCCGCGCAGCGGGTGGATGGCGTCCACGAGGTCGGGCACCTGGTACCCGGTGAGGCGCAGCACGCCCTCGTCCACGGCCCAGATCGCCACCTCGGCGGGGACCCCCTTGCCGGCCGCGTCGCGCACCCGGACGTCCACCTTCACGGTCTCGCGCGGCCGCCGCTCCCGCCCGTCCACGGCCAGGTCCACCGAGAGCCGCTTCCCCTTCCGCTCCACCTTGAGCTGGACGTAGCCGATCCGGACCGC
>DAOMFN010000226.1:0-1695 GCA_035429785.1 Anaeromyxobacteraceae bacterium | reverse complement strand
TCGGCGACCATCTCGACCCGGTCGGTGTCGTCGCGGTTCCAGGAGACCCAGCCGTCCCCGATCACGTAGACGCCGGTGCGGGTCACCTGGCGGCGCCCGCGGCCGTCCTTCACGATCGCCTCGGCGACGTGGAACCCCGGCTTCCCCGGGGTGAAGGTGCAGGGCGCGGGCTCGGCCGCGGTGCGCACCCGGCACGTGCCCGCCACCTCCTCCACCGGCTCGGTGACGGTCATCCAGCGCTCCCCCACGACCTTCTTGCGGATCGAGCGCCACTCCCGCCGGCGGAGGACCACCTCGACGTCGGCCTCCTCCCGGGCGCCCTGGGGCGTCACCGCCACCACGTCGAGGGCGAGCGGCCGGCCCGCCTCCCCGAACCCGTCGCCGCGGCGGCGCAGGCCGGCGTAGAGGGCGGCGGGGTGCACGATGGCGTTCGTCCGGGCCGCCACGCGCTGCCGGTTCACGTCGGCGACCTCGACCTCGATCTCGACCTCCCAGGTCCGGTCGCCGGGGGCCTCGGCGCGACCGGCGGTGAACCCGAAGGCGCCGGCGGCGTCGGTTCGCCCGCTCCCCCGGGCGCCCCCGTACCGGAGGTGGGGGGGCTCGTCGTCCTCCCAGGCCCCGACCTGGTTCCCGAAGGCGAACCCCTCGTTGCCGGGAGGTTGCCAGGCCAGCGTGGAGCCGGTGGCGCTCCAGGCGACGGCGGCGTCGGCCATGGGCGCGCCGAAGAGGTAGCGGGCGAGGACCGAGGCCGGGAGCGGCTCCCCGGCCACGACGCTCCGCTGCGGCGTCGTCACGTCCACCCGGAACTGCGGCGCCCGGTACTCCTCCACCCGGAAGGTGCCGCGGTACTGCACCGGCCCGCCCCCGGCGCTTCCGCTCGCGACGACCTCCCAGGTGCCGAGCGGGATCTCCTTGCCCAGGTCGAAGCGGGTCGAGAAGGTGCCGAAGGCGGTGGTGACGAGGTCCTTCGCGACCACGTCCTGCCCGGCGGGGGAGACGAGCCGCACCCGCATCCTCGTGCCGGCGGGCGGCGTCTCGATGGCGCCGAGTCGCCGGAACCGCGCCAGGCCCTTCACGTACACGGTCTGCCCGGGCCGGTAGATGCCGCGCTCCGGGACGACCATTCCCAGGCTGCGCGGCTCGGTCCCGTCCCAGTCGGCCCAGACGCCGAAGGCCCAGGGACCGAACGGGCCGCTCCAGGTCGAGAGCGTGATCCCGGTGTCGTCGCCCAGGGTCGCGGCGACCATCCAGCCCTTCCCCTCCGAGCGGAGCGACCACTCGTCCTTGCCGCCCATCCCGGGCAGGTCGCAGACCCCCTCGGCGTCGGCCGTGCCCGAGAAGATCCTCTCCCCCTTCTCCCCGTATACGACCACCGACGCGCCGCCGGCGGGGCGGCCGTCGGACAGGCGCGTGACCCAGGCGACCCCGCGCGTGGCGCCGAGCTTGGCGTGGACGGCGAGGTCGGTGATCTGTCCGATCACGCGGACCGGAGGCTGGCTGGCCGGGTCCAGCTCCGGGGCCTGCACCGTGGCGTAGAAGAGGGCGGTCCGGGGGCCGCCCAGGATCTCCCGCACCGGAACGGGGCGGGTGCGGGTCACGTTGCGCTCCGCGCCGAGGTCGATCCTCCGCGTGCGCGCCGTGCCGGGCAGGGCCGGGGCGGGGACGGGCCTAGGAGGCAGCGACGGTGTCGGAGCC
>DAOMFN010000225.1:0-4459 GCA_035429785.1 Anaeromyxobacteraceae bacterium | reverse complement strand
CCCGCACCACCGTGCTCCCCTTCCCTCCGGACGGGACCTCGACCGGGACGATCTCGCCGGCCAGGAACCCGCTCGCCCGGGCGCGCTCCGCCCGCTCCTGGGAACGGGCCGCGAAGCGGTCGGCCTCCTCGCGGCCGATCCCGTGCTCCCGGGCCACGTTGTCCCCGGTCTCGGGCATCGTGTCCGCGCCGTACCGCTCGACGAGGCGGGGGTTGGGGAAGCGGGCGCCGAGCGTGGTGTCGAAGACGCGCACGTCGCGCGACCAGGCCGCCTCGGCCTTGGCCATCGCGAAGGGGGCGCGGCTCATGCTCTCCACGCCGCCGGCGAGGTAGAGGTCGCCGTCCCCCACCGTCACCGCCCGGGCCGCGTCCACCACGGCGGCGAGGCCGCTCGCGCAGAGCCGGTTCACGGTCTGTGCGGGAACGGCGGGCGGGAACCCGGCCAGCAGCGCGGCGTGCCGGGCCACGTTGCGGGAGTCCTCCCCGGCCTGGTTCGTGCAGCCGAGGAGCACGTCCTCGAGCGCCTCCGGTCCCCAGGGCGAGCGCTCCAGGAGCGCCCGCATCGCACCCGCGGCGAGGTCGTCGGGGCGCACCGGGGCGAGCGCGCCGCCGTGCCGGCCGAAGGGGGTCCGGAGACCGTCGAGGATGAAGGCGTCGAGCACCGCGCTCCGTCCCTCAGGCGACCTCGAAGAGCCCGGCCGCGCCCATGCCGCCGCCGATGCACATCGTGACCACCACGAGCTTCACGCCGCGGCGCTTCCCCTCGATGAGCGCGTGCCCCACGAGCCGCGCGCCGGACATGCCGTAGGGGTGCCCCACCGCGATGGCGCCGCCGTCCACGTTGAGCCGGTCGTCGGGGATCCCCAGCCGGTCGCGGCAGTACAGCACCTGCACCGCGAAGGCCTCGTTGAGCTCCCAGAGCCCGACGTCCTCCATCCGGACGCCGGCCCGCTCGAGCAGGCGCGGCACCGCGAACACCGGGCCGATGCCCATCTCGTCCGGCTCGCAGCCGGCCACGGCGAAGCCGCGGAAGATCCCGAGCGGCTGGAGGCCGCGCCGCCCGGCGAGCTTCGCGTCCATCACCACGCAGGCCGAGGCCCCGTCGGAGAACTGGCTGGCGTTGCCGGCGGCGACCGTCCCCCCCGGCAGGGCCGGCCGGATCCTCGCCACCGCGTCGTAGGTCGTGTCGGCGCGGATCCCCTCGTCGGAGTCGAGGGTGACCTCCCGGGTCCCGATGCGGCCGGTGGCCTTGTCCGCCACCCCCATCACGGTGGCGAAGGGGACGATCTCGTCCCGGAAGCGACCGGCGGCCTGGGCGGCGGCGGCGCGCTGCTGGCTCTGGACGCCGTAGCGGTCCTGCGCCTCCCGCCCGATCCCGTACCGGCGGGCCACCACCTCCGCGGTCTCCAGCATGCTCATGTAGACGGCGGGCTTCCGCTCCACGAGCGCCGGGTCGCGGAACATGTGCTGGTTGAGCTCCGCCTGGACGCAGGAGATCTGCTCGATGCCGCCCGCCACCATCACCGGCACCCGGTCCACGAGGACCCGCTGCGCCGCCATGGCGATGGCCTGGAGGCCCGAGGAGCAGAACCGGTTCACCGTGGCCCCGGCGGTCGTCACGGGGAGCCCGGCCGCGAGGGCGACCTGGCGCGCCACGTTGCCGCCGGTGGTGCCCTCGGGGAGCGCGCAGCCGAGGAGGAGGTCCTCCACCTCGGCCGGGTCGACGCGCGCCCGCTCGACGGCGGCCTTCACCACGTGCGCGCCCAGGGTGGCGCCGTGGGTCATGTTGAGCGCGCCGCGCCAGGACTTCGCGAGGCCGGTGCGGGCGGTGGAGACGATGACGGCGTCGGGCATGGCGGGCTCCGTTCCCTAGGTGAAGGACCTGCCCTCGGCGGCGAGGCGGGCGAGCAGCTCGGCGGGCTTCCAGAAGGCCTGGTGGGGCCCGGGCGCCGCGGCGAAGCGGTTCATGGCGCGGGCCACGTTCCAGAGCCCCACCTCGTCGGCGTAGCGCATGGGGCCGCCGCGGAAGACCGGGAACCCGTAGCCGGTGAGGTAGACCATGTCGACGTCGGAGGCGCGCAGCGCGATCCCCTCCTCGAGGATGCGCGCCCCCTCGTTGACGAGCGCGTAGACGCAGCGCTCCACGATCTCCCGGTCGGGGATGCGGCGCCGGGCGATGCCGAGGTCGCGCGAGGCCGCGACCACGATCTCCTCGACCACCGGGTCGGGGATGGGATCGCGGGCGCCCGGCTCGTAGCGGTACCAGCCCGCGCCGGTCTTCTGGCCGAACCGCCCGAGCTCGCAGATCCGGTCGGCGACGGGCTCGCGGGGGGACTCCGGGTGCTCGGCGTAGTGGCGCTTGCGGATGTACCAGCCCACGTCGTTGCCGGCGAGGTCGGACACCCGGAACGGCCCCATGACGAAGCCGAACCGCTCCATGGCCCGGTCCACCTGCTGGGGCAGCGCCCCCTCGAGGAGGAGCGCCCAGCACTGCTGGAAGTAGCGGTGCAGCATGCGGTTGCCGATGAAGCCGTCGCAGACGCCGGAGACCACGCCGGTCTTCCGGAGCTTCTTCGAGAGGGCCATCACGGTCGCGAGCACGTCCTTCGCGGTCGCCTTCCCGCGGACGATCTCGAGGAGCTTCATCACGTTGGCGGGGCTGAAAAAGTGGGTCCCCACCACGTCCTGCGGGCGGCGCGTGAAGGACGCGATGCGGTCCACGTCGAGGGTGGAGGTGTTCGTGGCGAGGATGGCGCCCGGCTTCATCACCTCGTCGAGCTTCCGGAAGACCGCCTCCTTCACCGCCATGTCCTCGAACACCGCCTCGACGACGATGTCGGCCTGGGCGAGGTCGGCGTGCTCCATCGTGGGGCGGATGAGCGCCATCCGCTCCTCGACCTGGGCGGCGGTGAGCTTCCCCTTCCTCGCCGTGCCCTCGTAGTTCTTGCGGATGACGCCGATGCCCTTCTCGAGCGCCTCCTTCTTCACCTCCAGCACCGTCACCGGGATCCCGGCGTTGGCGAAGTTCATGGCGATGCCGCCGCCCATGGTCCCGGCTCCGACCACCGCGGCCGACCGGATGGGGCGGGTGGGCGTGTCCTCGGGGACGTCGGGGATCTTGGAGGCGGCCCGCTCGGCGAAGAAGGCGTGCCGGAGGGCGCGGGACTCCGGCGTCTGCACGAGCGCGAGGAAGGCGGCCCGCTCCCAGGCGAGCCCCTCCTCGAACGGCTTCGTCGCCGCCACCTCCACCGCCTCCACGCACTTGCCGGGAGCCGGGTAGTCCTTCGCGGCGGCTGCCACCATGTTCCGGGCGAAGCCGACGAACGCCGCGGCCCGCGGATCGTCCACCGGGAGGTCGCGCACGAGCGGCAGGGGGCGCACGGCGGCCACCTTCTCCGCGAAGGCCACGGCGCCGGCGACGAGGTCCCCCTCGATCACCGCGTCGAGCAGGCGCGTCCCGGCGAGCTTCTCCGAGGGCACCGGGTTCCCCGACACGATCATGTCGAGCGCGCGCTCCACGCCCACGACGCGCGGCAGCCGCTGCGTCCCGCCGGCCCCGGGGAGGAGCCCGAGCTTCACCTCGGGGAGCCCGATCTGCGCGCCGGGCGCGGCCACCCGGTGGTGGCAGGCGAGCGACAGCTCCAGGCCGCCGCCCATGCACACGGAGTGGATGGCCGCCACCACCGGCTTGGGGCTCTCCTCCACCACCCGGATGAGCGAGTGGAGGTTGGGCTCGGCGAGCGCCTTCGGCGAGTCGAACTCCTTGATGTCGGCCCCGCCGGAGAAGGCCTTCCCCGCCCCGGTGACGACGATGGCCTTCACCGCCGGGTCGGCCGCCGCCCGGTCGAGCCCCTCGACGAGCGCGGTCCGGAGCGCGTGCCCCAGCCCGTTCACCGGGGGGTTGTCGAGGGTGATGACCGCCACCGCGCCGCGCGTCGTGTAGTGGGCCTGGCTCATGCGCTCTCCGTGATGAACCGCTCCAGGTGGTGCTGGGTGTCGCCGAGGCCGAGCTCGATGGCGAGCAGCCGCTTGAAGAGGTGGCTCACCGGGAGCTCGTCGGTGACCCCCATCCCGCCGTGGAGCTGGACCGCCTGCTGCCCCACGTAGCGGCAGGCCTGGCCGACCGTGACCTTGGCGGCGGAGACCGAGCGGCGCCGCTCCCGGACGTCGGGCGACCCGGCGCGCATCGCGGCCAGGATGCTCATCGACCGGGCCTGCTCGACGTGGAGGAGCATGTCGGCCATCCGGTGCTGCAGCGCCTGGAAGCGGCCGATGGGGACGCCGAACTGCTTGCGGGTGCGGGTGTACTCGAGCGTGGCGTCGAGCGTGGCCTGCAGGACGCCCACCGCCTCGGCGCAGAGGCCGGCCACGCCGAGGTCGAGGGCGGCGTCGATCGCGGCGAAGGCGCGGCCCTCCTCGCCGAGGAGCGCGCCCGCGGGCAGCGCGACGCCGGCGAGCTC
>DAOMFN010000224.1:0-4482 GCA_035429785.1 Anaeromyxobacteraceae bacterium | reverse complement strand
AGCAGGAGCGACAGCTGCCGGTAGGCGACGGCCTGCTTGGAGAGGTCGTCGTAGACGATGAGGGCGTGGCGGCCCGAGTCGCGGAAGTACTCGGCCATGGTGACGCCGGTGTAGGGCGCCAGGTACTGCATGGGGGCCGGGTCGGAGGCGGAGGCCGCGATGACCGTCGTGTACTCCATCGCGCCGTACTTCTGGAGCGTGTCGACCACGCGGGCCACCGTCGACTGCTTCTGGCCGATGGCGACGTAGAAGCAGTAGAGGTTGTTGCCCTTGTTGTTGATGATGGTGTCGATGGCGACGGCGGTCTTGCCGGTGCCGCGGTCGCCGAGGATGAGCTCGCGCTGGCCGCGGCCCACCGGGACGAGCGCGTCGATGGCCTTGAGGCCGGTCTGCATCGGCTCGTGCACGCTCTTGCGCTTCACGATGCCGGGGGCCTTGATCTCCACCTTGCGGGAGTGCTTCGACTCGATGGGGCCGCGGCCGTCGATGGGGTTGCCGAGGCCGTCGACCACGCGGCCGAGCAGCGCCTCGCCCACCGGCACCTCGGCGATGCGGCCGGTGCGCTTCACCGCGTCGCCCTCGCGGATCTCCTCGGCGTGCCCCATGACGGCGACGCCGACGTTGTCGTCCTCGAGGTTCAGAACGAGGCCGCGGGCGCCGGTCTGGAACTCGACGAGCTCGCCGGCGGCGGCGCCCGACAGGCCGTACACGCGGGCCACGCCGTCGGCCTGCGACAGCACGGTGCCGGTCTCCGAGACGTCGACCTTCTTCCCGTAGTCCTTGATCTGATCGCGGAGGATGCGACTGATCTCGTCGGCGCGGATGTCCATGTGATTCGTCTCCAGCGGGTGGCTAGTGCTTCATGGCGCGGCGCAGCTCCTCGAGCTGCGACCGGACGGAGCCGTCGTAGACCATGCTGCCGACCTGGGCGACGACGCCTCCCAGGAGCGCCGGATCCACGCGCGTCTCCACGATGACCTGGGCCTTCTCGACCTGGGCGAGCTTCTCGGCGATGCGGCGCGCCTCCTCGGGCATGAGCGGCACCGCGCTCGTGACCGTGGCGCGGATGCGCCCGAGCCGCGCGTCGGCGAGGTCGCGGAAGTTCTGGATGACCGCCGGCAGGTAGGCGAGCCGGTCGCGGTCGGCGAGGAGGAGGAGGAAGTCCCGGGGCGCCTCGGGGAGCGCCAGGGTCTTCGCCAGCTCCGCCACGACCGCGCGGCGCTGGTCCTTCTCGAAGAGGGGGGAGGCGAGGGTGTCGCGGAGCTCCGGCGAGGACGCGAGCGCCCTCCCGAGGGCCTCGAGGCCGCCCGACCACTGCTCGACTTGGCCCTGCTCGTCCGCCAAGGAGAACAGCGCCTTGGCGTAGCGGCGGGCGATGGAGCCGACGATCATAGGGGGGCCGCTAACTAGCATCCCGGCCGGCCGCCGGTCAAGGGAATGGGGCTTTCGGTTCGGGCACTTGGCGGCGCCCCACCGGGGAGGGCAGGGGGCGCGCTTGACGGGGCAGGGGAGGTGCTTAGCTTCTGGTCGTCGGAAGATTCCCCACACAGGAGGCAAGTCATGGCAATTCTTACGCGTTTCGACCCCTTCCGCGACCTCGCCCGCATCCAGGAGGAGATGACCCGGATGCTGGACGAGCGCCAGAGCCAGCCCGCCGAGTCCCTCGGCTGGACGCCCGCCTGCGACGTCTTCGAGGACCAGGACGAGGTGGTCATCCGGGCCGCCCTCGCCGGCGTGGACCCGAAGGACGTCGAGATCCGGGTGGAGAACGGCGTGCTCACGCTCCGCGGCGAGCGGAAGATCGAGAAGGAGGAGAAGAAGGACAACTACCACCGGGTGGAGATGGCCTACGGCTCGTTCACCCGCACCTTCGCGCTGCCCACCTCGGTCGACCCCGAGAAGGTTCACGCGGAGTCGAAGCACGGCGTGCTGGCGGTGCACCTGCCCAAGCGGGCGGAGGCGAAGCCCCGCTCCATCCAGGTCAAGGTGAACTAGCGGCGGTCCGCGCGCGAGCGCGGTCGTTTCCGGGGGGCGCGTCCAGGCGGGCGCGCCCCCTTCGTGCTTGCCCCGTCAGCGCACCGGGGTGGGGCCGGCGGCCGGCCGGGCCGCCGCGGGCTCCATCTTGCACTGGCCGTTGAAGGACACGCCCTTCATCACGAGCAGCGCCGGGGTCTCGACGTTCCCGTTCACCCGCGCCGGGGGGTGGAGCTCGACCGCGGTCGACGCCTTCACGTTCCCCGTCACCGCCCCGTGGACGATGAGGGTGCCGCAGCTGATCTCGGCGCTCACGTGGGCGCCCTCGCCCACCACGAGCGTGTCGGTGGTGACGATGGTCCCGGTGAAGCGGCCGTCGATCCGGACGGTGCCCTCGAAGGTGAGCTTCCCGTCGAACTCGGAGCCCCGTCCCAGCAGGGCGTTCAGGTCGCTGCCGACCGCGGCGACCGGGGCTTCCTCGCGCTTGAGCATGGCCATGGGTGGGTAGGGTTACACCGGGCCGGGGCGGGGTTCAACGGCGGAACGCCCCCAGACGGGATGCTGGCACTTTCGGGGCAACCCGTTCGGGCGATGTCGGCTTCAGGCCTGGATCTTGGCCAGAATTCCGTCGAGCTCGACCAGCGTGGCGTAGTCGATCTCCACGTGGCCGGACTGGGGCGTGCGCTGGACGAGCCGGCAGCGGGTGCCGAGCCGCCGCTCCAGGCGGGCCACGAGGGCCCGGACGTTGGCCGACTCGGCGGGCACGTCCTTCTTCCGCGCGGCGCCCGGGTGGAGGATCTTCCGCACGAGCGCCTCGGTGGCCCGGACGGAGAGCCCGTCCCGGACCACCTGCTGGGCCGCCTTGCGGATGGCGTCCGCCTTCTCGAGCGGGAGCAGCGCGCGGGCGTGCCCCATCTCGAGCGCCCCGGAGCGGACGTGGTCCCGGACGTCGGCCGGGAGCCGGAGCAGCCGGAGCGCGTTCGCCACGCTGGAGCGGTCCTTGCCCACGCGGGACGCCACCTGCTCCTGGGTGAGGCCGTGCTCGCGCGTGAGGGCGTCGAAGGCCTCCGCCTCCTCGATGGCGTTCAGGTCGGCGCGCTGGAGGTTCTCGACCAGGGCCAGCTCGAAGGCCTCCCGCTCGTTCGCCTCGCGGAGGAGCGCCGGGATCTCCCGGAGCCCGGCCCGCTGGGCGGCCCGCCAGCGCCGCTCGCCGGCCACGATGGCGTAGCCCGTGCCCGCGCGGCGGACGAGCACCGGCTCGAGGACGCCGTGCTCGCGGATCGACTCGGCGAGCTCGGCGAGCCGCTTCTCGTCGAAGGTCTTGCGGGGCTGCGCGGCGCTGCGCTGGAGCGACTCGATGGGCAGCTGCATCACGGTGCGCCCGGGCGGGGCCGGGGGCGCGGCGTTGGGGAGGAGCGCGGCCATGCCGCGGCCGAGGGCCGGGCGCCGGGGTCCGGAGGTGGTCACGTCGCGCTCCTCTCCCGGCGTGCCTCGCGACGCGCGACCTCGCGGGCGAAGGCCAGGTAGCTCTGGCAGCCCTTGCTCGCCACGTCGTAGAGCAGGATGGGCTTGCCGTGGGACTGGCTCTCGGAGAGCCGGACGTTGCGGGGGATGACGGTCTCGAAGACCCGGCCGGTGAAGTGCCGGCGGATGTCGTCGGCCACCTGGGCGGCCAGGTTGTTCTGGGCGAACATCGTGAGGAGGATGCCCTCCACCTCGAGCGCCGGGTTCGCGCCGGCCCGGACGAGCTCCACCGTGCGCAGGATGTCGGCGAGACCCTCCAGCGCGAAGTACTCGCACTGGAGCGGCACGATGACCCCGTCGGAGGCGACGAGCCCGTTCAGCGTGAGCAGGCCCAGGGACGGCGGGCAGTCGACGATGACGTGGTCGTAGCGGTCCTGGACCGCCGCGAGGGCCTCCCGCAACCGCGACTCCCTCCGCTCCACGCCGGCGAGCTCGATCTCGGCGCCGACGAGGTGGCGGGAGGCGGGCAGGAGGTCGAGGAAGCGGAGCTCGGTGGAGCGCGCCACCTCGGCCACCGGGCGGCCGTCGAGGAGCACCTCGTAGACCGAGCCCTCCACCTCGTCGCGGGCCACGCCGAGCGCCGACCCGGCGTTGCCCTGCGGGTCGAGGTCCACGAGCAGCGTGCGCCGTTCCCCGGCGGCGAGCGAGGCGGCCAGGTTGACGGCGGTCGTGGTCTTGCCGACGCCGCCCTTCTGGTTGGCGATGGTGACGGTCCTTCCCATGTCTCCTCGGTGGGCGGGGATGCGGGGCCGGTTCTACCTCGACCCGGGGGGAGCATGCGCGGGGGATCTGACAGGGAAGGGGACGGCCGGGATGTTCCACGTGGAACGTTCCCGGTCCGGGGCGGGGAGGGGACCGACGTTCCACGTGGAACGTGGGCTAGTGGAGGCTTCGAACGATCCCCAGGCGTGCGCCCCAGCCCACCGAGAGGGCCCCCCGCGCGAACTGCGGCCAGGGCGGGTTCTCGAGCCCCGGCGCGTCGTG
>DAOMFN010000223.1:0-4487 GCA_035429785.1 Anaeromyxobacteraceae bacterium | reverse complement strand
GGAACGCGGAGAGCAGCCCCGTGGAGGTGCCCCCGTCCACGCCGTAGTCGCCGTAGCAGGCGCTGCGCTCCCCGCCCGCGACGGCCGCGACGATTCGGGCCACGGCGCCCTCCATGCCCTTCATGGAGAACGGGTCGGGAAGGTCCTCGAGCCGGGGGGCGAGGAACCGGCCGGCGGCGGCGGGGTCCTCGAGGCCGCGCGCCGCGAGCACCCGGGCCGCGAGCGGGTGGACGCCGAGGGCGCCCGCGAGGCGCGCCACCACGGCCTCCCCGGCCCCCTTCCCCTCGACCCACCGCCGCGTCGCCGCCGTCACCGGATCCGGGTACCACGTCGCGCTGACACGGGACCCCGATGTCGGTGCAACATGGCGAAAGAAAGGGAGTCCTTGCACGGGCTGGGGATATGCTGTGGCCCCCCGCCGGCGAATCCCGGCGGTGCCGAAGGGATCTCATCCGCATGAGCATCGTCGACCAGAAGGACCCGTCTGCTCCGGTCAGTCCCGGAGAGGAGCTCCCCGAGGGGGCCGAGGCAGCCCCGCCGGGCGTGCGCACCATGGCCGTCGTCCGGTGGGCGCTCATCGCCCTCATGGCCGTGGCCGCCGTGGCGGCCTGGGTCCACTTCGCGCGCACCGGTCACGAGGTGGCGGAGCGCTCGGAGGCCAAGTTCGTCTGCCCCATGCACCCGTCGGTCCTGTCGGAGCGCGCCGGGAGCTGCCCCATCTGCGGCATGGACCTCGTCTCCATCGCCAGCCTGGGCGAGGCGGCCAAGGGGGGCAAGGGCGGCGGCGGCGAGCACGCCCACGGGGAGGCGGCGCCCGGCAAGTACTGGTGCCCGATGCACCCCGAGGTGGCGAGCGACGATCCCAACGCCATCTGCACGAAATGCGGCAGCATGAAGCTCATCCCGCGCGAGCAGGTGCCGGGCCTCGCCACGGTGGAGGTCGGGCAGGACCGGCTGCAGCTCATCGGCATGCGCACGGCGCCGGCGGTCGTGGAGAAGCTCTCCCCCACGCTGCGCACCGTGGGCATGGTGGCCCCGGACGAGGGCGCGGTGGCGCTGGTCACGAGCCGCATCACCGGCTGGGTGGAGCGGCTGCTCGTCACCCAGAGCGGCGAGCGGGTGAAGAAGGGGCAGCCGCTCGCGAAGCTCTACAGCCAGGACATCGCCACGGCCCAGCTGAACTACCTGAACGCCATCAAGTGGACCCGCGACTGGAACCAGGGGCAGGGGCAGCCGGGCAGCCAGGCGCTCGAGGTGGACGCCCGGCAGCGGCTCCTCCTCCTCGGCTTCGGGACCGAGGACATCAAGGAGCTCGAGGACCGCAAGGCCCCGCTCGAGTTCCTCACCGTCCGCTCTCCCATCGACGGCTACGTGGGCCGGCGCGAGGCCCAGGTGGGGGCCTACATCGTCCCGGGCCAGGAGCTCTACGAGATCGCCGACATCGCCAACGTCTGGGTGCTCGCCGACGTGTACGAGGCCGACATCGGACGCGTGCACGCCGGCCAGCGCGCGACGCTCGCCCTCCAGGCGCTCCCCGGGGAGACCTTCGTCGGCAAGGTGGCCTACCTGTATCCCGCGGTGAACCCGGCCAGCCGGACGATGCAGGCGCGCATCGCCGTCCCCAACACGAAGGGGCGGCTGCGCCCCGGCATGTACACGGACGTCACCATCGACCTCGGGTCCACGGAGGGGATCTCCATCCCCGCCGACGCGCTCGTGGACACCGGCGAGGCCCAGTACGTGTTCGTCGCGCTGCCCGGCGGGCGCTTCGAGCCCCGGCCGGTCACGGTGGGCGCGCGCACGGCCGACAAGGTCCAGATCCTCCGGGGCGTGCATCCCGGCGAGAACGTGGTGACGACCGCGAACTTCCTCATCGACTCGGAGAGCCGGCTGCGCGCGGCGATCCAGGGCTTCGGCGGGAAGTAGGGATCCCATGGTCGCCCGGATCATCGAGTTCTGCGCCCGCAACCGGATGGTGGTGCTCTTCGGCGTGGCCGTCGCCACGCTGGGGGCGGTCTGGTCCATCTCCCGGACCAAGATCGACGCCATCCCCGACCTCACCGACCCCCAGGTGATCGTCTACACGGAGTGGATGGGGCGCAGCCCCACCCTCATCGAGGACCAGGTCACCTACCCGGTGGTGTCGGCGCTCATCTCCGCGCCCAAGGTGGTGGACGTCCGCGGCTACTCGATGTTCGGCATGTCCTTCGTCTACGTGATCTTCGACGAGGGCACCGACATGTACTGGGCCCGCAGCCGGGTGAACGAGATGCTCGGCACCATCCGCGGGCGGCTCCCGGAGGGGGTGGTGCCCACGCTCGGGCCCGACGCCACCGGCATCGGCTGGGCCTTCCAGTACACGCTCGTCGACAAGAGCGGGAAGACCTCCATCGACGAGCTGCGCACCTTCCAGGACTTCTCGCTCCGCTACGCGCTCGGCAGCGTCCCGGGCGTGGCCGAGGTGGCGAGCGTCGGCGGCTACCAGAAGCAGTACCAGGTCACGGTGGACCCGAACCGGCTGCGGGCCTACGGGGTGAGCCTGGAGGACGTGATCCGCGCCATCCGGGAGTCGAACCAGGACGTGGGCGGCCGCGTCGTCGAGATGTCCGGGCGCGAGTACTACGTGCGCGGCCGCGGCTACATCCAGGACATCGGGGCGCTCGCGTCGACGTCGGTGAAGGCCACCGGCCCGTCCGGCGTGCCGGTGCTGCTCCGGGACCTCGGGACCGTGCGGTTCGGGCCCGACATCCGGCGCGGGGCGCTCGACTGGAACGGCGAGGGCGAGGCGGTGGGCGGCATCGTGGTCGTGCGCTACGGGGAGAACACCCTCGAGGTGGTCGACCGGGTGAAGAAGCGGCTCGCCGAGCTCCAGCCGGGGTTCCCCCCGGGGGTGACGGCCGAGGTGGCCTACGACCGGACCGAGCTCATCCAGCGCTCGATCGGGACGCTCCGCCGGGCGCTCGTGGAGGAGATGCTGACCGTGGCCGCGGTCATCCTCATCTTCCTCCTCCACGTCCGGTCGGCGCTGCTCCCGATGCTGTCGCTCCCCATCGCGGTGGCGCTCGCCTTCGTGCCCATGTACTTCTTCGACATCCCGGCCACGATCATGAGCCTGGGCGGGATCGCCATCGCCATCGGGGCCACGGTGGACGCCGAGATCGTCATGATCGAGGCCTCCCACAAGCGGCTCGAATCGGCGCCACCCGGCGCCGACCGGCACAAGCTTCTCGCCGAGGCGGCGCGGGAGGTCACCCCGGCGATCTTCTTCTCGCTCCTCATCATCGCCGTCTCGTTCCTGCCGGTCTTCACGCTCACCGGCCAGGCCGGGCGGCTCTTCCGCCCGCTGGCCTTCACGAAGACCTTCGTCATGCTGTCGGCGGCGCTCCTCTCCATCACCTTCGCCCCGGCGCTCCGCGACCTCCTCCTCTCCGGGAAGATCCGGCCGGAGTCGAAGCACCCCATCTCCCAGGCCATCATCAAGGTCTACCGCCCCTTCGTCTTCGTGGCGCTCCGCTGGCCCAAGACCACCGTCGCGCTCGGGCTCCTCGCCGTGCTCTCCGCCGTGCCGCTCGCGCTCCGGCTGGGCAGCGAGTTCATGCCGCCCCTCAACGAGGGCGACGTCCTCTTCATGCCCACCACCTTCCCGGGCATCTCCATCGAGGACGCGAAGACCTCCCTGCAGCGCCAGGACCGCGTGCTGCGCGAGTTCCCGGAGGTGGCGTCCGTCTTCGGGAAGGTGGGACGCGCCGAGACCGCCACCGACCCGGCCCCCATCACGATGCTCGAGACCACCATCCGCCTGAAGCCGGTGGCGGAGTGGCGCATGGTGGACCAGCCGCGCTGGTGGTCGGGGTGGGCGCCGCGGTGGCTCGCGCCGGTGCTGCGCCCGTTCTGGCCCGACCGCCGCCGGATCACCTTCGACGAGCTCACCGCCGAGATGAACCGGGCCACCCAGTTCCCGGGATGGACCAACGCCTACACGATGCCCATCCGGGCCCGCATCGACATGCTCACCACCGGCGTGCGCACCCCGGTGGGCGTGAAGGTCATGGGGAGCGACCTCTCCGAGATCGAGAAGCTGGGCGTGAAGCTGGAGAGGATCCTGGCCCCCGTTCCCGGCACGCGCAGCGTCTTCTACGAGCGCAACACGGGCGGCCTGTACCTCGACATCTACCCGAACCGGGAAGCGCTGGCCCGGCGCGGGCTCACCGTGGGCGACGTCCAGCGGACCATCGAGGCCGCCGTGGGCGGCGCCACCGTGACCACCACCGTGGAGGGGCGCGCCCGCTTCTCCATCGGCGTCCGGTATCCCCAGGACCTGCGCAGCGACGTCGACCGGCTGCGGCAGATCCTGGTCCCCGTGCCCCAGGCCGGCGGGAAGTCCGGCGGCGGCGGGGGCATGGGAGGGGCGTCCGGCGCGCTCGAGCCTCCCCGCATCCCCCGGCTGCTCCTCGCGCAGGGAATGGGCGGCGGGGCGGCCGGCGGAG
>DAOMFN010000222.1:0-4498 GCA_035429785.1 Anaeromyxobacteraceae bacterium | reverse complement strand
CCGCCATCCAGTCGTCGACGACCACCGCCTCGAGGATCCCGGCGGCGACCATCTCCAGCATGTCCTCGTCCTCGAGGGCGTCCGGAACGGCCACCACGTTCACGGCGGGCTTCCCCTCCCGCGCGAAGCGCTCGTTCAGGGCCACGAGCCCCTCGTGAACGCTGGAGATCTTCCGGGCGTGCACGGTCTTGCCGGCGAGGTCGTCCGTGGTGGCGATCACGGGAGACCGGGGCCCGGTGACGACGATCTTCTTCACCGGCCTCTGGTCCGGTGGCGTGACGAACTCGACCTCCTTCCGCCGCTCTTCCGTGACGGTGATGTTGCCCACGGCGATGTCGGCCACCCCGTCGACCACCCCGGACAGCAGCCGGTCCCGGGTGGCAGGGATGAGCAGGAGCGTGATCGGCCGGTTCTTGAGCTGGCCGGCGTACTTCTCGTTCAGCCACGCCTCGAAGGCCCGGATGTTGTCCGCGGCGATGCCGGTCTGCCGCCCCCGGTCGGCGAAGTAGAGGGAGCGGCTGTACGGGATGAGCGCGCGGATCACGCGTCGCTCGAGCATGCCGTCGAAGTCGCCCGTCCAGGGCTTGAACTGCGTGTCGAGCTTGCGCACCGCCCCGGACGGCTGCGGCGCGGGCGTGGCCGGGGGGGCCGCCCGGCCGGCCGGGGCGAGGGCGAAGAGCAGGGCGACGGCCACCGCACGCAGGACGACGACGTCGGGCTTCACGCGGACCTCCCCTCGAGAACCGGACCTCACTCCTCCGCGGCGAGCCGCAGCGCCTCCAGCTCCCGGAGCTCGGCCTCGAACCCCTCGAGCAGGGGGCGTACGTCCGGGATCACCGTGGCGTCGGCCTGCAGCCCCATCCAGACCCGCCCAGCATAGCTCAGGATCGACACCCCCAGCGCCAGCCGCCCGGCGCTCGGCACCCAGAACATCGCCTCCTCGAGCGGGGCGCCGGCGATGGAGAGCGGCTCCCGCGGCCCGATGACGTTCGTCACCACGGCGGTGCCCTTGGCCGCGAAGATCCGGAGCGCGAGGTCGAAGACCGGGCGCGGCGCGGCTCCCATGGCCCAGAGCACCTGGTAGACGGCGAGCGCCTGCGGGGTGCCCTTCAGCGCGCGCATCCGGCGGCGCACCTCGAAGAGCCGGTCGAGCGGGTCCTCGATGCCCACGGGCAGCGCCAGGAAGACGAGGCCGAACCGGTTGCCGAGCCGGCCCCCGGCCTCCGGCGGGCGCAGGTTCACCGGGACCACCCCGCGGACCTCCAGGTCGCGCGGCGGCTCCCCGCGCGCGGCGAGCGTCCGGCGCACCGCGCCCGCCAGCGCCGCGATGAGCACGTCGTTCACCGTGGAGCCGGTGGCCCGCCCCAGCGCCTTCACGTCCGCGAGCTCGAGCGGGCGCGACCATGCTGCCACCTTGGCCGTACCGAGCGGCCCCTTGAGCGCGGTCGGCGGGTCGTCGGGCAGGGTGAGGAGACCGAGCAGCGCGCCTGCGCTCCCCGAGGCGAGCCGCGCCAGGTCGCCGATGCGCCCCGGGTGGCCGAGGATCGACGCAGCGCCCCGCAGCACCTCCTGGCCGAGGGTGATGCCCCAGCCCGCGAGCGACCGGGACCGCCGCCTTCGCCGCCCACGCCCCTCCGGCGCCGGGGCCTGGTCGGCCATCGAGAGGAGCACGTGGACGAGCGCCATGCCGTCACCGATGCAGTGGTGGATGCGGGCCACGATGGCCGTCCCGCCCTGGAAGCCCTCCACCACGTCCACCGCCCAGAGCGGCCTCCCCGCGGGCAGGGGCTCGGAGAGGCGGCGGCTCACGAAGGCCTGCAGCTCGGGCTCGCCGGCCCCCTCGGCGAGCCGGACGGGGCGGACGTGCCGGTCGAGGTCGAATTCCGGGTCGTCCTCCCAGGACGGCAGCCCCACCCCCGCCAGCGGCGGGACCACGCGGCTGCGGAAGCGGCGAAAGCGGAGCAGCCGCTCCTCCACCAGCTCCCGGACGGCCTCCACCGGCACGGGGGCGCCGAGCACGAGGACGCCGGTGACGACCATGAGGTTCTCGGCCTCGTCCATGCGGAGCCACGAGGCGTCGACGCTGCGAAACGGAACGCGCACGGGACCTCAGGCGAGGAGGTGGCGGAGACCGCTGTCCGCCAGCCAGGCGCGGTAGGCGGAGTGGATGGGGTTCGTCACCGGGGCGAGTTGCAGGAGCGTGAGCGGGGGGCCGGAGAGCTTCACCCGACCCAGCGCCAGCGCCACCGGCACGTTCTCCTTCCCCTGGAAGAAGCGGTTCGCGACCTCGCTCGTCATCCGCATCGTCACGACCGGCTCCCAGGGCGCCGGGCCCCAGACCCAGCGGAGGAAGACGCCCTTCCCCTCCTCCGACGGCGGCGCCCCGTCCACGTTGAGCTCGAGCCCCAGGTCGGTGAAGACGAATCGGTGGGGCGCCCGCGCGTCGCGGAGCTTCCGCCCCACCCCGGGCGTCTCGTTCATGAGCTCCAGGATGCGCTCGAAGGCGCGGCGGAACTCGGCCTCGTCCCGGAATCCCTTCACGGCGCCGCTCCCCCGGCCGGGCGCGGCAGCGCGGCCGCGGCCTCCTGGATCACCGAGCAGGCGGCCCGGTCCTCCGGCGCGTCGCGGGCGCCCTTCTCGCACAGGGCCGCGTAAGCGCGGAGGATGTCCGGGCAGTCGCTCGCCCCGGAGTACGACATCTCGTCCTCGCAGGACTGGCGCAGGATCGCCGCCATGAGCAGGTTCGCCTCCGCCTCCGTCGGCTCGTTCAGCCCGAGCAGCTCCGGGTTGCGCAGCATCGTGTCCCGGATGGGCAGCCGGACGGCCTTGAAGTCCTTGAGCGTCCCGCAGACCTGCGCGGCGCGCCCGACGAGCCGGCGGACGTAGACGTCCACGACCTCCCGGGTCTCGCCGTCGTCGCGGGTGCGGGCGTGGAAGCGGGCCACGCGATCGACGCTGCGCGCCGCCCGCTGCAGCACCCGGCAGTCGTCGGTCCCGGCGAGCGAGGTGAGGATGGCGCCGACCGCGGCCCGCCGCGTCTCGTCGAGCCGGGCCTTCGGCGAGCCCTTCAGCTCCTGGGAGAGCGACTCCTCCAGCATGATCATCGCCTTCTCGTCGTAGGCCGGATCCCGGACGAACTCCTGGAGGAGCGCGTAGCCCACGAGCCGCTTGTCGGCGTTCTGCCCGTCGGTGGCGAGCATGCTCGTCTCGAAGAAGGCCCGGTACTTGTCGGCCTGGCTGGCGCGGGCGAACTCCTTCGTCCACTTCTCGGCCTCGGCGCGGTCGCGGTGCTCCTGCTGCTGCTTGTTGCTCCAGGACTGGTAGGCATTCACCGCCAGTCCTGCCAGGGCGACGAAGCCCACGACGACCTGCGCGAAGGTGGCGACCTGCGAGCGCCGGGACGTCCGCTCGACCTGCAGCTGGTGGAGCTCCTCCGCCACCTTCATCCGCTGGAGCTCGTCGAGCGTGGCGGACCGCGCCAGCTCGGCGGGGTCGGTCGGGCGCGGCGGGCCGGGGGGTGCGGGATCGGGCATCCCCGGATGCTAACCGAGCCATTGCCAGAATGTCCGGCGACGCGCGGCCCGATTGCCAGGATGTCCATCCGGGCCGCTACGGCCCGCGCAAGTCCCCGTACCGACGGAACCCGTCCGGGAGGCACGCCGGTTGCTCTGACCCGGTGCACGGCCCCCTCCTTTCCTCCCGGGGCCCGGAGGCGCACATGACGACCCTCTCCCGCTCCCTCTCTCCCCTGGTCCTCCTCGTCGAGGACGACACCGGCCTGCGCGAGGTGGTGGCCCGCGGCCTCGCCCGGGCCGGGTACCTGGTGGCGTCCGCCGGGAGCCGGACCGAGGCGGTGGCCTCGGCGCGGGAGCTCTCCCCCGACGCGGTGGTGATGGACGTGTCGCTGCCGGACGGCGAGGGTCCGGAGGCGGCGGAGGAGATCCGGCGCCAGCGCGGGCTCGCGGCGGTCCCGGTGCTCTTCGTCACCGCGCGCCCGCCGGCGGTGGTCCGGGACTCGCTCTTCCCCGCCCCGGTCCTCTTCAAGCCCTTCAGCTACCGGCAGCTCGTCGCGGCGGTGCGGGCGCTCCTCCCGCAGGTCCGGGAACCGGCGCGCTGACGCGACGCACGGTCCCCTTCACGTGGTCCCGGAAGTCGCCGCCCGGCGGCGCCACGGCGAAGACGACCTCCAGCCGATCGGCCGCCAGGCGCCGGTAGGTCAGGCGGAAGCGCGGCCCGCCGGACGCCGGCTCGCTCTCCTGCACCACCCCGTCCTGCGAGGAGCGGAGGCGGTAGCGGAGGACGTGCCCCTCGTTGTCCCAGTACGACGCCACGATCCCGTCGGACGCCGGATGGAAGACCGTCAGGTCCTCGTGCACCGTCGGGCCGCCCGGCGCGCCCGATGCGGGAGGGACCACGGCCCGGCCCCGCCGGACCGCGACGTGGCCGTCGAGGTCGATGTCGAAGCTGAACGCCCCGCTCGTCGGCGCGCCGGGGGCGG
>DAOMFN010000221.1:3193-4513 GCA_035429785.1 Anaeromyxobacteraceae bacterium | reverse complement strand
GAGGAGGTGGCCATCCTGGAGCCCCTGTTCCGCGCGGCGCTCCGGGGCGAGACCCGGCAGGTGGAATTCGAGTTCCGCGGCCTCGCCCGCGAGGTCCGGGTCGGGCCGGTCCGGGACCCCGACGGAACGGTGGCGTACGGCATCGCGGCGGCCATGGACGTCTCCGGCCGGCGGAAGGCCGAGAGGGCCCTGCGGGAGGCGAACGAGCTCCTCCGCCGCCACGTGGAGCTCTCCCCGCTCGCGGTGGTGGAGTGGGACGGCGACTACAGGGTGCGGGGCTGGTCGGCCCGGGCCGTGGAGATGTTCGGCTACCCGTCCGACGAGGTCCTGGGGAAGCGCATCGACGAGATCCCCTGGGTGCCCGAGGCCGACTGGCCGCTGGTGCGCGGGGTCATGGAGGCCATGCGGCAGGGAGCCCGGCCCTCCAACCTGAACGTCAACCGGAACGTCCGCAAGGACGGGAGGGTCATCCTCTGCGAGTGGTACAGCTCGGCCGTCCACGACGGCGCCGGCCGGCTGGTCTCGGTGCTCTCCCTGGTCCTCGACGTGACGGCCCGCGAGCAGGCCCGGGCCGCCCTCGCCGAGAGCCGGGAGCGGCTCGACGTGCTCGTGAGGCATGCCCCGGCCGCGGTTGCCCTCTTCGACCGCGACATGCGCTACCTGGTGGCGAGCCGGCGGTGGCGGAGCGACTACGGGCTGGGCGACGTCGAGCTGGCCGGGAAGAGCCATTACGAGGTCTTCCCGGAGCTCCCGGAGCGCTGGAAGGAGGCGCACCGCCGGTGCCTGGCCGGGGCGGTGGAGCGGGCCGACGAGGAACCCTTCCCGCGGGCGGACGGCGGCACCGACTGGGTGCGCTGGGAGGCCCGTCCGTGGAGGGACGGGACGGGAGCCATCGGGGGGATCGTCCTCTTCACCGAGGTGATCACCGAGCAGCGGCGTCTCCGGGAGCAGCTGGAGGTCGCCGCGCGGCTGGCGGCCCTGGGCACGCTGGTCCAGGGGCTGGCGCACGAGGTCAACAACCCCCTCGCCGGCGCGATGTCCGGCCAGGGGCTCGCCCTGGAGACCGTCCGCGAGGTCCGGGGGATCCTGACGGAAGCCGGGCGTCCGGTGCCGCCCGGAGTTCTGGAGCGCCTCGACGAGGTCCTCGAGATCCTGGGAGACGTCCAGGCGGCGGCCCTTCGCATCGCCCGGATCGTCCGGGACCTGAACGTGCTGGGGCGCCCCGACATCCATCGGCAGCCGGTCTCGCTCGACGCCGTGGTCGAGGGAGCCCTGCGCCACATGTCCCCCGAGGCGGGCAGGCGGGCGGTCGTGCAGGCC
>DAOMFN010000221.1:0-3093 GCA_035429785.1 Anaeromyxobacteraceae bacterium | reverse complement strand
AAGGGATCCACCTTCCGCATCGAATTGCCGGCCGCGAGGTGCTAGAAGCGGCGGGTGCGAAACGCGAACCTGCTCCCGGTCCTGGCCATCCTCGCCGGCTGCGCCACCGCGCCGGCCGTTCCCTCCTCGCCGGTCGCTCCCGGCGGCTCGTCCGCCTCGGCTGCGCCCCCGGCCGCTCCACCGGCACGGCGCAGCGGCGTCGACCTGGCCGGGATGGATCGCTCGGTCGCGGCGGGGGACGACTTCTACCTCCACGCGAACGGCGCCTGGCAGGCCCGCGCCGTCATCCCCCCGGAGCGCTCCTTCACCGGCCCCATCCTCGACGTCGTCGAGCGGGTCGCGGAGAGGACCCGCGCCATCGACGAGGAGGCCGCACGGTCCGGGGCGCCGGCCGGGTCGCCGCAGCAGCAGATCGGGGACTTCTACGCGTCGTACATGGACGAGGAGCGCATCGAGGCCCTCGGCCTCGCGCCGATCGCGCCCACCCTCGACCGGATCGCCGCCGTCGCCGACCGCCGGGCGCTGGCGGCCGAGCTGGGCGGGACGGTCCGGGCCGACGTGGACCTCCTCAACGCCACCGACATGAAGACCGGGAACGTCCTCGGCCTCTGGGTGGAGCAGGACCTGAACGACCCGACGAGGAACGCCGCGTACCTCGTCCAGGGCGGCCTCGGCCTGCCCGACCGCAGCTACTACCTCGACGAGGGCGCGGACTTCGCCACCATCCGGAAGCAGTACCAGGCCCACCTCGCGGCGATGTTCCGGCTCGCCGGGGTCGCCGCTCCCGAGGCCGAGGCGCGGGCCGGCCGGGTGGTGGCGTTCGAGATCCGCATCGCCCGCACCCACGCCACCCGCACCGACTCCGGCGACGTCCAGAAGGGCAACAACCCCTGGACGCGCGCGGAGCTCGAGACCCGCGCCCCGGGCATGGACTGGGGCGTGTTCCTGCGCGCGGCCGGCCTCGACCGGCAGCCGGGGTTCATCGTCTGGCAGCCCTCGGCGGTCGTCGGGCTCGCGGCGCTGGTCCAGTCGGAGCCCCTCTCCACCTGGAAGGAGTGGCTCGCGGTCCGGGCGCTCGAGCACGCGGCGCCGCTCCTTCCGCGGGCGTTCGCCGAGGAGCACTTCCGCTTCCACGGGACGGTGCTGCAGGGGACGCCCCGGATGCTCGTGCGGTGGAAGCGCGCCGTGGCCGCCACCGACGCGGCGCTGGGAGAGGCCGTGGGGCGGATCTACGTGACCCGGCACTTCCCGGAGGGCGCGCGCCGCGAGTTGCAGGAGATGGTCGCCCGCATCGTCGCCGCCTTCGACCGGCGGATCGAGGCGCTCGACTGGATGGCCCCGTCCACCAAGGCGAAGGCCCGGGCCAAGCTGGCCGGGCTGAAGGTGGGCATCGCCCACCCCGACTCCTGGCGGAGCTTCGAGGGGCTCGTCGTCGTGCGGGGCGAGGCGCTCGCGAACCGGCAGCGCGTCGAGGCCTTCGACCTCCGGCAGGAGCTCGACAAGCTCGAGAGGCCGCCCGATCGATCGGAGTGGGCCATGCTGCCCCAGACCGTCAACGCCGTGAACCTCCCGGTCCGCAACGCCCTCAACTTCCCCGCCGGGTACCTCGAGCCGCCCTTCTACGACCGGGACGCCAGCCCGGCGGTGAAGTACGCCACCATCGGCGCCACCATCGGCCACGAGATCAGCCACTCCTTCGACGACCAGGGGTCGCTCTTCGACGCCGAGGGGCGGCTCGCCACCTGGTGGACGCCCGAGGACCTGCGCCACTTCGAGGCCGCGGGGGCCCGCCTCGTGGCCCAGTACGACGCCTACCGGCCCTTCCCCGACCTCGCCGTGAGCGGGAAGCTCACGCTCGGGGAGAACATCGCCGACCTGGCCGGCCTCGCGGCCGCCCACGACGCCTGGAGGGAGACGCTCGGGGGGAAGCCGGCGCCGGTCCTCGACGGGCTCGACGGCGAGCAGCAGTTCTTCCTCGGCTACGGGCAGTCCTGGCGCATCCTGGAGCGGGAGGAGGCGCTCCGCGAGTCGCTCCTCACCGACGGCCACGCGCCGGGCCGCTACCGGGCCCTCACCGTCCGCAACCTGGACGCCTGGTACCCGGCCTTCGACATCCGTCCGGGGCAGGCGCTGTACCTCTCCCCGGAGTCCCGGGTGAGGGTCTGGTGAGCCGGGGCGGGCGCCCCGGGGAGCCGGCAGTTAGAGCCCCGGAGTGCGCCCCGTCCTCGCCCTGTCCGCCGCGTCCGCGCTGGTCGCCCTGACCGGCTGCGCCACCGTCCCCACGCAGACCCGGAGCATGGCCGAGCAGGGGGTGGCGGTCTCCTCCGAGGCCCTCCGCGTGCGGTTGCGCTCCGAGGCCATTCCCTTCACCGGGCTCATGGAGCAGGCCGCCGACGAGGCGCGCGACGCGAGCGCCGACCGGGCCGTCCGGCGCCGCACCATCGTGTGGAAGGTGAACGTCGTCCCGGCCCTCTACCGCAGCCTCTTCCAGCAGCGGCCGCTCGTGGCGCTGCTCGACACCTGGGCGCTGCTCCTCCAGGTGGAGGACTACCTCCAGTCGGAGGAGGGTCGCGCCGCGCTCGGCCCGGGGTCGGCCGGCATGCTCGCGACCGCCCGCGAGCTCGAGGGGCGGGTCCAGGAGATCGCGGCCTGGGCGGCCCCGGGCCGCGACCTCGCCGCGATCCGGTCCCGCCTCGGCATCTGGGCGGTGGCGCACCCGGTCCGCCTCACCTTCGCCACCCGGGAGAGCATCGAGTCCGAGCTCGTCGCCCGCGCCCCGACCGAGGAGCTCTCGGCGATGGCGGTGGCGGGCCGCGTCTCCGAGGACGTCGACGGGCTGGTGAGCCGGGTCGACCTCCTCCCCGTCATGGTCCCCCGCCAGGCCACCTGGCAGGCGGAGCTCACCTACCTCGACCTCGTGGACCCGAGGATGGAGGCCGCGCTCGACCGGGCCGGGACCGCGCTCGAGTCGGTGGACCAGGTCATCACCTGGCTCGGCACCTCCGGGCTGGAGGCGTTCGCGCAGGAGCAGCGCAGGGAGCTGGAGGCACTGCTCCGCGCAGCCGGGGTGGTGCAGACCGAGCGGGTAGCGCA
>DAOMFN010000220.1:0-4519 GCA_035429785.1 Anaeromyxobacteraceae bacterium | reverse complement strand
CGCTCCCGGGCCGCCGCCTCGTCCGCGAGGACGGACGCGAGCGCGTCGGCCAGCTCGGCCGGATCGTCCGGGTCGAAGATCCGGTAGGCGCCGCCCAGGATCCGGTCCTGCTCGACGAGCGCCGGGATGGAGGATGCCACCGTGGGGCAGCCGGCCAGCGTGGCCTCCAGGCTGGGGAGCCCGAAGCCCTCGTAGCGGGTGGGAAAGACGAATGCGGTGGCGAGGTGGAAGAGGCAGCGCAGGTCGTCGTCCGGTACGTAGCCGGGGAGAAGGAGGTCGCGGCCCTGCCGGAGTCCCGACGCCTGCATGGCGCCCCGGATGCGGGCGAGGTACTCGGGCTCGAAGGTGGGCCGCGCCCCGTCGGCGAGGTCCGCCGCGTTGGGACCCACCAGCACGAGCGGGAGGTCGATCCCGCGCTTCCGCAGCAGCCCCAGGGCCTCCACCACGACGAGCGTGTTCTTGTGCGGCGTGACCCAGCCGGTGAGGAGCGCGAACCGGTCGGGGAGCCCGAGCCGCTCGCGGCAGGCGGCGAGCGCGGTCGCGGTCGGCGCGGGAACACCCGTGTCGACGCCGAGGTGGACGACCCGGGCCTTGCCGGCGTGCTGGGGGTAGAAGTGGCGGAGCTCGTCGTCCATGGCGTGGCTGGAGACGAGCAGCCGGTCGCTGCGGTCGAGCCAGGCCGAGAAGGCCGCCTCGTGGACGCGCCTGCGGAGGCTGTCCGCCGGCAGGAAGTGCTTGAAGTTGAAGTCGGTGGGGGTGGTGAGCACCGGGCAACGGATCGGCGGGGGCTTCATCCAGAAGGGGTAGTGGAGATACATCGCGTCGAAGCGGTCGCCTGCCCGCTGGATGAGCGCCCGGTGCTCCCCGAGGGCGGCCCGCATCCACGAGGGCCCGACCCGCCACAGCGTGCGGGCTGCGACGTAGCCGGGGATCCGGGTGAAGGGCAGCCCCGGAATCCCCTGGGCGTGGGCGAAGGGACGGAGCGCCCGGCTCACCGGGTTCGACTCCCCGAGCCACTCGACGCGGACCCGGGGGCCGTGCAGCGCCTCCGGCCAGGACACCGGACGGTGGGCGGAGGTGTAGCGGGAGAGGAGGAAGGTGATCTCCCAGTCGCGCGCCTCCGGGATCTCGAGGAAGGCGCGGGCCAGCCCCTTGAGGACGCGCTCCACGCCCCCCGCGCTCATGGTGAACTCGACGACGGCGAGACGCCTTCGCATCCAGCCCTTCGTGTACCATGGCGGCCGCATGGGAGGAGAGGAAGCCGGCGGCGCGACGTGGACCTACGACGTCGTCGGCTATCACGGGGGTGATTTCGGCCTCGCCGTGGCCGCACGGGAGTCGCTCGCCGTGCTCCGCGCGAGCGGTCGCGGCACCCGTGCCATCCAGATCGCGCCGGCCCCCCTGCCCTCGATCCCGGCGCGCATCGCCCGGACCCTGCGGCGCCGCAGGACGGTCGATCCCGGCCCTGGTCCCCGCGTGGCGCTCTTCCAGGCGAACCCCGTCGAGCTCGCCCGATTTCACGACCAGTGGCAGGGGGCCGTCTCCCCCCGCGCCCGGACCGCCTGCGTGCCGTTCTGGGAGCTCCCCATCCTGCCCCGGAGCTGGGAGCGGGTGCTCCGGGGCATGGACGTCGTGCTGGCCCCGAGCCGCTTCATCCAGGAGGCCTGCGCACGCGTCGTCGGCGCGGATCGGGTGCTCCACTACCCGCAGTCGGTGGGGGTGCCGGACGGCGTCGCGCCCTGTCGCGAGGCCTGGGGGCTGTCGTCCACCGCCACCGTCCTCGTCGTCTCCTTCGACCTCGGCAGCGGGGCCGACCGGAAGAATCCCTGGGCGGCGCTCGAGGCCTTCCGGCGCGCCTTCCCCGGGCGCGAGGACGTGCAGCTCGTCGTGAAGACCCGCCCCTGGCCGGAGATCCCGGCCTTCGCCGCCGACCTGGAGCGGCTCCGGGCGGCTTCCGCCGGCGACGCCCGCATCCGGATCGTCGACCGGAGCCTCCCGTACGCGGAGGTGCTCGGGCTCTACGCCAGCGCCGACGTCCTCGTCTCCCTTCACCGCTCGGAGGGGCTGGGGCTGCACCTGCTCGAGGCCATGGCGCTCGGGAAGGTGGTGGTGGCCACCGGCTGGTCGGGCAACCTCGAATTCACCACGAGAGAGAACTCGGTGCTCGTCCCCTACACGCTCGTCCCAGTCGAGCCCACCCATCCGCACTTCGCGTCGGAGCGGGGCCGCTCCGGTCAGGTGTGGGCCGAGCCGGACGTGGACGCGGCGGCGCGGGCCCTGCGCGCGCTCCACGAGAAGCCGGAGCGGCGAGTGGCCCTGGGTCGAAGGGCGGCCGCGGACGCGGCGGCGCGGCGGGGCGAGGCCCTGGGGGGCCGGAGCTTCGGGGAGCTCGAGCGCCGGCTGGTCACGCTGCCGCGCCGGAACCTCCGCAGCGCGGTCTTCTGGACCCGGCGCGCCATGACCGCGCGGGGGTGGCTCGGGATGTTGCGGGGAGCGCGGTGACCCCGTCCGACGGGGGCGACCCGAAGACGGCGGGGGAAAGGCCGCCGGCGCGAACCCGAGAAGCCCACGCCCGTCGCGCGCGTTCCTGGATTCGCGCCCCGAGGGGACTAGAATCACCGCATCGTGCCCCGCCCCCTCGTCGCCCCGGCGTGATGCCGTACCTCTGCCAGCCACGCGCCTTCCCGTCCGGAAGACCCGGTCGGTCCGCGGGGGTGTGACGATGGACGCCACCCGACGCGAGACCTGCCGGCCGTTCCTGGAGCCCTCCCTGCGGGACGACACGCTGAACGTCTACGTCCCGCGCGTGGCCATCCTGAGGGCGGTGCGGGCGTCTCTCGGCCGCTTCCGGGGGACGTTGCTCGACGTCGGTTGCGGGCAGATGCCGTACCGAGAGCTGATCCTGGCCGAGAACCCCGCCGTCACCCGCTATCTCGGGCTGGACCTCGCCTCGAGCGACGTCCACGACACGCGCGTCGCGGACCTGCACTGGGATGGCCGACGGATTCCGCTCGAGAACGGGAGCGTGCAGTCTGCGATGGCCACGGAGGTGCTGGAGCATGCGTTCGATCCGCTCACGCTCCTGTCGGAGATCCACCGGGTCCTCGAGCCCGGAGGAGCGTTCTTCTTCACGGTCCCCTTCCTCTGGCCGCTCCACGAGACCCCGCACGACGCCTACCGCTACACGCCGTACTCGCTGCGCATGCACCTCGAGCGTTCCGGGTTCGTCCAGGTGGGCTTGAGGTCCCTCGGCGGATGGCACGCCAGCATGGCGCAGATGATCGGCCTGTGGGCGGTCGACGCGGGGCTCGCCGGCCTGCGGCGCCGGGTCGCGCGGCGCGTCGCACGGATCGCGATCCCCTGGCTCCTGCGTATCGACGAGCCCGACGACCGGTTCGGGCAGCACTGCATGGTGACCGGCCTGCACGGGACCGCCGTCCGCGGCCCGGAGGACCGATGACGCGACCCGGGACCGTCGCATTCACCGTCTGTACGACGAACCACCTTCCGCAGGCGAAGGCGCTCGGCGACTCCCTCGTCGCGCACAATCCCGGCTACCGCTTCCTCGTCGTGCTGCTCGACCGACACCCGGAGGTGGACGAGACCTTCTTCCGGCCGCACCGCATCCTCCACGCCGGGGAGATGAACATCCCGGCCTTCCCGGAGATGGACGCGCGGTTCACCCCCTACGAGCTGAGCTGCGCGATGAAGTCGTTCGCGGCCCGCCGGATCCTGGCCGTCGCCCCCGACTGCGAGAGGCTCTTCTACCTGGATTCCGACATGCGCGTCGTCGGGCGCCTGTCCGAGGCCGAGCACGCGCTCGAGGGATCTGGCATCCTGCTCACCCCCCACCTCGTCTCCTCGGCGGAGTTCGAGGGACGCTGCGAGGTCGAGAGGATCCTCCTGGGCGCCGGGGTCGTGAACGGGGGCTTCCTCGGCCTCCGCAGGACCGGGGAGGCCATTGCCTTCCTGGACTGGTGGGGGGACCGGGCCCGCCAGCTGATGCACGAGGGAAGGACGCGCGGCATCGCCCTGGAGCAGATGCTGCTCAACTTCGCCCCGGTCATGTTCCCCGCCGCGACGCTGCTGCGGAACGAGGGATACAACGTCGCCTACTGGAACCTGGGGGAGAGGCGGATCTCCCGGCAGGGAGACGACTACCTCGTGAACGGGAGACACCCCCTGGTCCTGTTCCACTTCAGCGGATTCGACTTTCGGGAAGGGAGTCCGCTCACGCGCTTCGAGTCCCCGTTCACGTTCGAGAACCGCCCCGAGCTCCTGCCCCTCTTCGAGGACTACCGGCGCGCGGTGCTCGCCGCCGATCCCGGCCAGCTGCGCGCCCTCCCGGCCCGCTGCGGGCGTCCCGCCCCGGTTGCGCGTCCCTCGATCGGCCAGCGGCTGGACGCCATCGTCGCCCGGGTGCTGCGGGCCGCCGGGCGGCGCTGAGGGACGCCGGGTTTCGGCATTCGCGCCCCCTTGGGGCTACAATCGCCCGCTTGATCCCGTACCTCCGCCAGCT
>DAOMFN010000219.1:0-4546 GCA_035429785.1 Anaeromyxobacteraceae bacterium | reverse complement strand
GCATGCGCTCCTCGGCCCGGCGAGCCTCCGTGACGTCGACGAACGCACCGACTGCGCCGTAGGGATGCCCCGAGGCGTCCCGCAAGGGCGTGGCGCTGCCGAAGATGTGTCGCACGGGCCATCCCTCTCCCACCACGTCCATCTCGAAGTCCCGGACTTCCTGCCCCGTGGCGGCCGCCACCTGGACGGGAAGCTCGTGGGGAAGCAGCTCGACGCCGTTCTTCAGCAGCTTGAAGGTGGGCCCGCTCCCGGCAGGTCCTGCGGACTTGGAAGCGTTCGCTCCTCGTCCCAGGTGCGGGAGCTTCTCTCCGAACGAGTCCGCCTCGACGGACTTCGCGTCCGGGTCCCGCGCGATGAAGATGGCGGCCGGTGCGGCGTCGAGGACGGCGGCGAGCTCCTCCGCGCGCCTGCGCGCCAGGTCGCGCGCCTCGCGCAGCGCCGCCTCCCCCTCCCGGGAGGCGAGAATGGCCGTGCTCTTGCGTCGATACTTCTCGGCGCCGATGGACATCAGGGTTCCCATGCCGAGGAACACGCCGAGCCCGGCGGCATCCGCCGCGTTCGACACGGCGAGCTGGCCGAAGGGCGCGATCAGGAAGTGGGTCGCCAGCAGCGCCGAGAGGAACGTGGCCAGGAGGCCAGGGCCGAGCCCTCCGAAGACGGCCGCCGCGAACACCGCCGGGTAGGCGAACAGGTACGGGAGCGGGATGGCGGCAGCGACGAACGACTTCAGGAGGAACGCGACGACCGCGATGCCGGCCGCGGTCGAGTACCGAAGCACGGTCCTGCCCGGCGCATCCCGGTCCATTGCGTTGCCCGACGACATGACGGTGGTCCCATCTCGAGCCTCGCTGCTGGGGCAGGGCCGAGTCGGTGATGATGGCCCCCCGCGGCAGGTCTGGCCAGCGATCTTTTCACCTCGGGCGAACCCTGGAGCGCCCACCGCCCTGCACGACGGCCAGCGTCGATGCGAGGGGGTCGAAGCAGGCTCGTGTCGGCCGGGCGGGAGGGACGCCGCCCCTCCGTCACGGAGTGACGGGCTCCCCGGGGGCCCGGACCCCGAGCGATTGCAGGCCCCATCCCGTCAGGAGCATCGTGAGCGGGAGCTGGGGCCATGCGGGGTCCGCCAGGTTCGCGGCCTCTCCCACGAGCGTCCTCGTCATCCGTGGCCAGTCGGGCTGCGGGTACGCGCCGTCTCCCTGACGCACCGATCGCCCCATCTGCGTCACGGCTTCGGAGTCGGTGATCTGGAGGTCCACGTTGCACTTGTTCCAGAGTCCCTCGAGGCGAAAGCCCATCGGGATTCGGGTGAAGGCGACCTCGGTTCCGGGGCCGGTGATCCGATTGCCCGAGACGGTGAGCTCGAAGGGCTCCATCCCGCCAGCCGCCCCGGTCCAGGTTCCTGGCGACTTTCGATCCAGGTAGGCATCGGCCGGCCCGCTGGGCCATCCCACGGCGACGCGCTCGGGCCAGTAGGCTGCCACCCGGCCCACCCTGTCGCCGTCCCGCATGACGATTCCACCGGTGGCCGGGCCGGTCGCGGAACTTCCGGAGGTCCCGGTGGTCGCACAGGCGGAGAGGAGGAGGACGACGAATGGCAGCGCGTTCACCCGAAGTCTCGGCATCGCTCCTCCTCGCAATCCGGCACGCGGACCCGTCCCGGGATCATCCGCCACGGGCGAGAGCGGTCAAGGGTCCGGGCGCTGCTTCACATTCCGCAACGGGCCGCCCCCGGGAACGGGCGGAGTCCAGGGAACGGCAGGCCGGTGCGGGCGCCGAACCGGGGCGGTCGGACGCCCGAAGATCGGAAGACCCCCCAGGACTTCCATCCTGGAGGGCCGATGTCGACGCGAGATGAAGTGGTGCCCGGGGGCGGAATCGAACCACCGACACGGGGATTTTCAGTCCCCTGCTCTACCATCTGAGCTACCCGGGCGAACCGTCCGGCCACCCTTCCGGGCGACCGAGGGGGGCTGTTTTACGATCGCTCACCGCGGGACGCAAGCCCGGAGCCAGGCGCGGGCCTGCCCCCGGGAGGGCGCGCCGGTGGAGGCCGGGTCGCGGCCGAGGAGCGCGATGAGCCGATGCACCAGGGGCGCGCGTCCGCCCTCCCGCTGCGCACCCCCGGGCCGATTTCACCGTCGGTGCGTCCCTCCCCCCTCCCTCTGCCACGCCCCGTGAGGAGCCTCTCATCTGCCCCCTCCCGCGGACCCCGTCGTTCACCTTGCGATCGGACCCGTTCGGGATGAAACTCCCCGCCCGGACTCACAACCACGCACCAGGAGGAACAATGAAGCGGATCATGACGATGGCGTTCGCGGCCCTGCTCACGGCGGGTTGCGCCACCACCTCGTCGGTCAAGGAGGAGATGAAGCCTCTCGCCGACAAGGTCGCGGCCCTCGAGCAGAAGCAGGCCGCCACGGACGCGAAGCTCGCCGACCTGGCCAAGACCCAGGCGGCCGACGTCCAGGCGCTGCGCAAGGACATCGGCAACTACAACGCCGCGGCCCAGAAGGCCGCTGCCGACGCCGAGGCCGCCGCGGTTCGCGCCGAGACGGCCGCCGCGAAGGCCGCCAAGGCCTTCGAGCTGAAGCAGGGCAAGGGCAAGTAGTTCTCGACGGGGCCGGGGACCGGGCGATCGCGCCGGGTCCCCGCGCCCGTCAGCTCCGCTCCAGGGTCACGTCGATCGGGTAGCCGCGCGGGTCCTTGAGCGCGGCCTCGAGCAGCGACGCGTCCACCCGGTTCTCGAGCTTGCGCTTCTTGAGGATGCGCCGGGCCTCCTGGAGGAGGTTCACGCTGGAGTCCTCGTCGTCGTGGGCCTCGACGAAGACGCGGCCGTTCCGCACACCCACCTTCACCGGCTCGCGCACGATCACCACCCGCGTGCCCACCGGCACCTGCTCGTAGAGGACGGGGATGTCCTCGGGGTAGAGGCGCAGGCAGCCGTGGCTCGCCTTGCGCCCCACGCCGAACGGCTTGTCGGTGCCGTGGATGAGGATCGAGCCCTTGTTGAGCCGGAGCGCGTGGGTCCCGAGCGGATTGTCCGGACCGGGCGGCACCACCGCCGGGAGGTCGGGCTCCTCGCGCCGGATCGACGCCGGGACGACCCAGGGCGGGTTCTCCTGCTTCTGGGTGACCTTGAACTCTCCCACCGGCGTGAGCCAGCCCTCGGTGCCCACCCCCACCGGGAAGGTCATGACCGGGCCGCCGTCCTTGGGGAACCAGTAGAGCCGCATCTCCGAGAGGTTCACGACGATGCGCGCGGGGCCGCCGGCGCGGGGCAGGATCCACTCGGTGGGGATGACCACCGTCGCGCCCACGGTGGGCACGAACGGGTCGAGGCCGGGGTTCGCGCTGGCGATCTCGCTGAAGCCGAGGTCGAACTCGCGGGCCATCTCGATGAGCGACTCGCCGGGGAGCACGCTGCGGAAGCAGGACGCGCCCATCATCTCGACACCCGTGCAGTCGCCGTCGTCGCCGCAGTCGGCCACCTGGATCACCCGGCACACGGGCGCGGGAGGGAGGGGCGGGCCGGCGGGGACCGGCGGCCCCTCCGCGACGGGCGGCGGGGCGTGCGCGCAGGCCGCTGCGGCGAGGGCGAGGAGGGCGGCCAGCAGGCCGCGGTAAAATCTCATGCGCATGGGTTAGCCGGAGGACGGGCGCGTGACAAGTGGGCTTTCCGCGACTACGGTTCCTCCCGTGACCGGCCGCCCCTCCACCCGCCGTCTCACCCTGGCCACGGCCATGCTGCTCCTGGCCGCCACGGGCCTTCCCGCCCGGGCCGAGCCCCCGGCCATGGTGCCGGCGCCGCAGGAGCTCACCACCCCGGCGCGCTGTCCGGCCACGGGGGCCGCCGTGGCCATCTTCGTCCGCAAGCGGGAGCTGTGGCTCTGCGTCGACGGCGAGCCGACCGCCCGCTACGTGGTGGCGCTCGGCCAGAATGGCGTCGGGAAGTCGCGGAGGGGCGACAACCGGACGCCGCTCGGGACCTACACGCTGGGAGAACCCCGCCCCTCGCCGCGCTTCGGCACGTTCATCCCCATCGCCTACCCCACGCCCGAGCAGAAGGCGATGGGGCTCACCGGCGGCGACCTCGGCATCCACGGGCCCCCGCGAAAGCTTCCCGAGCCCGACTACCCGAGCAACGTCTACGACTGGACCGAGGGCTGCGTGGCCACCGGCACCGACGCCGAGATCGAGTCCGTGGCCACCTTCGTGCGCGAGCGCCGGCCCGAGGTGGTGATCCGGTGAGCCGGGCCGGGGCGCCTACGGCTTCGGCACCGCGGTGAGCACGGCCTTCCCGCCGCGCACCGCCACCTTGAACTCGACCCGCTTCGCGTTGAACTTCGCGGCGATCTCCGGCGCCTGCTTGTTCACCGTGCGCGCGAGGGTCTCGAAGGTGAAGCGGGACGTGTCCTCCTTGCAGCTCCGCTTGGCGGCGAGGAAGTTCTCGTAGAGGGCGCGCAGCTCCTGCTCGCTCATCCCCGCCGCGGACGATGCCGCGGGGGACGGCGTGGCGGCCGGACGCATCACGGGCGGCGTCGCGGCG
>DAOMFN010000218.1:0-4552 GCA_035429785.1 Anaeromyxobacteraceae bacterium | reverse complement strand
GGCGCCAGCCGCGTCCGCGACCTCTTCGAGCAGGGCAAGAAGAACGCGCCCTGCATCATCTTCATCGACGAGATCGACGCCGTCGGCCGCCACCGCGGCGCCGGCCTGGGCGGCGGGCACGACGAGCGGGAGCAGACGCTGAACCAGCTCCTCGTGGAGATGGACGGCTTCGAGTCCAACGAGGGCGTCATCCTCATCGCGGCCACCAACCGGCCCGACGTCCTCGACCCGGCGCTGCTGCGCCCGGGCCGCTTCGACCGGCGCATCGTCGTGCCGCGTCCCGACCTGGGAGGCCGGCTCGGCATCCTGAAGGTGCACACGAAGAAGGTGCCCCTCGACCCGGTCGTGGACCTCACGAAGATCGCGCGCGGCACCCCCGGCTTCTCCGGCGCCGACCTCGAGAACCTCGTCAACGAGGCCGCCCTCTTCGCGGCCCGCCGCAACAAGGAGAAGGTGGACGGGGGCGACTTCGAGTACGCGAAGGACAAGGTGATCATGGGCACCGAGCGGCGCTCGATGATCATCAGCGACAAGGAGAAGCGCACCACCGCCGTCCACGAGGCGGGCCACGCGCTCGTGGCCAAGGTGCTCCCCAACGCCGACCCGCTCCACAAGGTCACCATCATCCCCCGCGGCCGCGCGCTCGGGCTCACCCAGCAGCTGCCCGTGGAGGACCGGCTCAACATCAACCAGGAGTTCGCGCTCAACCAGATCGCGATCCTCATGGGCGGCCGGGTCGCCGAGGAGATCACCTTCGGGCAGAAGACCACCGGCGCCGGCAACGACATCGAGCAGGCCACCAACATGGCCCGCGCCATGGTCTGCGAGTGGGGCATGAGCGAGCGGATGGGGCCGCTCGCCTTCGGCAAGAAGGAGGGCGAGGTCTTCCTGGGGCGCGACATGGCCTCCACCCAGACCTACTCCGAGCAGACGGCGCGCGAGATCGACGCCGAGGTCCGGCGCATCGTCACCGAGCAGTACGAGCGGGCGAAGAAGATCCTGCTCGAGCGGCGCGAGGCCCTCGACAAGATCGCGGAGGCGCTGCTCGAGCACGAGACGCTCGACCTCGCCGACGTCGACGTCCTCCTCGGGGGCGGCACCATCAGCCGGCCTCCGCCCCCGAAGTCGCCGCCCCCGTCCGCCGACACCGGCGAGCGGGAGAAGGTGAAGAAGGGCGGCATCCTCGGCGGCCTGGGCGGGCTGCCCAAGGCCGAGCCGGGCAAGGCCTAGGCGCGGGGGCGCGGTGGACGCGGCGCCGTCGGTCGTGGTCGGGGGGCGCACCTTCGGCCCGCCCGGCGCGTACGTCGTCGGCGTCGTCAACGTCACGCCCGACTCCTTCTCCGACGGCGGCCGGTTCCTCGATCCGGAGGCCGCGGTCGACCAGGCGCTCCGGCTCGTCTCCGAGGGCGCGGACCTCGTCGACGTGGGAGGGGAGTCCACCCGTCCCGGAGCGTCGGAGGTCGGCGCCCGGGAGGAGATCGGGCGCGTCGTCCCGGTCCTCGAGCGGCTCGCCGCTGCCCGGCTCCCGGTGCCGGTGTCCGTCGACACCTCCAAGCCCGAGGTGGCCCGGGCGGCCCTCGACGCCGGCGCGGCGATGGTGAACGACGTCCGCGGCCTCGCCGATCCGGAGCTGCGCCGGGTCGTGGCGGAGGCCGGCGTCCCGGTGGTGCTCATGCACATGCGCGGGACCCCGCGCGACATGCGGGAGCGGGCCGTCTACCGGGACCTCCTCGGGGAGGTGAGGGGCGAGCTCGCCGACGCCATCGCGCGGGCCGAGGCGGCGGGAGTGGCCCGGGAGCGCATCGTGGTCGATCCCGGGATCGGCTTCGCCAAGACCGCCGAGCAGAGCGTGGAGCTGCTGGCGCGCCTCCCGGCCCTCGCCAGCCTGGGCCGGCCGCTCTACGTCGGGCCCTCGCGGAAGAGCTTCATCGGCGCGCTGACCGGTGCCGCGCCGGAGGACCGGCTGGCCGGCACGCTCGCCGCCGTGACCGCCTCCGTGCTGGGAGGGGCCACCTTCGTCCGGGTGCACGACGTCGCGGCGGCCCGGCAGGCGGTGCGGGTGGCCCTGGCCCTGCGCGCTTCTGGCGGAATGCGCGCGGGGGTCTAGACTGCGGGCAGGAGGGAACCATGGCCGGTGAGGCGGGAAGAGTGGGCGCGGCGGGCGGCGAGCGGAAGCTCTTCGGGACGGACGGCGTTCGCGGCGTGGCCAACGTCCACCCCATCACCGCCGAGGTGGCCCTCCAGCTCGGTCGCGCGCTGGCCTGGAAGGTCCGCTCCGGCAGCCACCGGCACCGCATCGTCATCGGCAAGGACACGCGCCTCTCCGGCTACATGCTCGAGACCGCCATCGCCGCCGGCATCTGCTCCATGGGCGTCGACGTGCTGCTCTGCGGGCCGCTCCCCACGCCAGGCATCGCCTTCATCACCCAGTCGATGCGGGCGGACGCCGGGGTGGTCATCAGCGCCAGCCACAACCCGTACCAGGACAACGGCATCAAGTTCTTCGACCGCACCGGCTTCAAGCTGCCCGACGACGAGGAGCTCGAGATCGAGCGGCTCGTGCTGGGCGGCGCCGCCACCCTCGCCGACTTCCAGGCCCTGCGCCCGACCGCCGAGCTCATCGGCAAGGCCAAGCGCATCGACGACGCCATCGGCCGCTACGTGGTCTTCCTGAAGTCGCTCTTCCCGCGCGAGATGACCCTCGACGGGATGACCATCGTGGTGGACTGCGCCAACGGCGCCGCCTACCACACCGCCCCCGCGGTCTTCGAGGAGCTGGGCGCGAAGGTCATCCCGCTCCACGTCGAGCCGGACGGGCGCAACATCAACGACGGGTGCGGGGCGCTCCACCCGGAGGGCATGGCCGAGGCGGTGCGCCGGCACGGGGCCGACCTGGGGATCGCGCTCGACGGCGACGCCGACCGGGTCATCGTGGCCGACGAGAACGGGCAGGTGGTGGACGGCGACGCCATCATGGCGGTCGTGGCCCGCGACCTGCTGCGGCAGGGGCGCCTGCGCCAGGAGACGGTGGTGGCGACGGTGATGTCCAACGTCGGGCTCGAGCGCGCCATGGCCGAGGTCGGCGGGGCGGTGGTGCGCACCGGCGTCGGCGACCGCTACGTCGTCGAGGAGATGCGCCGCAAGGGCTACAACTTCGGCGGCGAGCAGTCCGGCCACCTCGTCTTCCTCGACCACGTCACCACCGGCGACGGCGTGTGCGCCGCGCTCAACCTCCTCGCGGTGATGAAGCGCACCCGGATGCGCCTCTCCGCGCTGGCGGCCTGCTTCTCGCCCTCGCCCCAGGCGCAGATCAACGTGGTGGTGCGCGAGAAGCGGCCGCTCGAGACGCTCCCCGGCGTGCGCGCCGCGGTGGCGGACGTGGAGCGGGTCCTGGGCGAGGCGGGCCGGGTGCTCGTCCGCTTCTCGGGCACCGAGAACAAGGCGCGGGTGCTCGTGGAGGGGCAGGACGCCGACGCCATCCGCGCCCACGCCGAGCGCATCGCCGAGGCGCTGCGGGCCGAGCTCGCCTGACGGCGCCCGAATTGCGCTAGATTCCGGCCATGAACGGACCCCGCCTCGGCGTCAACGTCGACCACGTCGCCACGCTCCGGCAGGCCCGGCGCGCCGCGTATCCCGACCCGGTGGCGGCGGCGCTGCTCGCCGAGCTGGCCGGAGCCGACCAGATCACCATCCACCTCCGCGAGGACCGGCGCCACATCCAGGACCGCGACCTCCAGGTCATGCGCCGGACGGTGACGACGCGCCTCAACCTCGAGATGGCGGCCACGGCGGAGATGGTGAAGATCGCCCACGAGCTCCGTCCCGACCAGGTCACGCTGGTCCCGGAGCGGCGCGAGGAGCTCACCACCGAGGGCGGCCTCGACGTGGTGCGCGGGCGGGACGCCATCTCCCGGGTGGTGAAGACCCTGCGCGACGCCGAGGTCCTGGTCTCCCTGTTCATCGACCCCGACCCCGACCAGGTGAAGGCGGCGGTGCGGGTCGAGGCGCAGGCCGTGGAGATCCACACCGGGCGCTACTGCGACGCCCGGCTGGCGCCGGACCGGAGGCGGGAGCTCGCCCGCGTGGTCGACGCGGCGAAGGCCGCCTCCAAGCTCGGCCTGCAGGTCGCCGCCGGCCACGGCCTGCACTACCAGAACGTGCAGCCGGTGGTGGCCATCCGGGAGATCGAGGAGCTGAACATCGGCCACGCCATCGTGGCCCGCGCCGTGCTGGTGGGGATGGAGCGCGCGGTGCGCGAGATGAAGGATCTCCTGCGCCGGGGCGACGCGTGATCCTGGGGCTCGGGATCGACGTCGTCGAGGTCGCCCGGATCCGCCGGCTGGTGGGGGAAGGGGCGCCGGTGGGGACGGCGCAGCGGTTCCTGGGCCGCTGCTTCACCGAGGGGGAGCGGCGCTTCTGCGACGCCCGGGCCGACCGGGCCACCCCCTACGCCGCCCGCTTCGCCGCCAAGGAGGCGGCCGTGAAGGCGCTCGGCGCCCCGCCGGGCGTCCGCTGGACGGACGTCGAGGTGGAGCGGGAGGGCGGCGCTCCC
>DAOMFN010000217.1:0-4563 GCA_035429785.1 Anaeromyxobacteraceae bacterium | reverse complement strand
GGTCGGACGCGGTCGGCGCCCCGCTCCACCACAGCCGCTCCCGGACGCCGGCGAGCCCCCCGCTCACGGCCCGCTCCTCGAGCGCCGCAGCGACCGGAGCATGTGGTCGACGTTCCGGGCGCTGGCCCCGCGCAGGCCGCCCACCGCCTCCCGCGCCATGGCCCCGAGCCGGAGGATCTCGTCGGGACGGGAGAGGAGGTCGCGGGCCACCCGGCGCAGCTGCTCGGGGCTCGCCACCTGGATCCCGCCCCTTCCCTGGAGGACCTGGACGCTGTCCTTGAAGCTCTCCATGTGGGGACCGAAGAGCACCGGCTTCCCCTGCCCGGCCGGCTCGAGGATGTTCTGCCCGCCGCGCCGGGTGAAGCTGCCCCCGACGAACGCCAGGGTGGCGATCCGGTAGGCGGCGGCGAGCTCGCCGATGGTGTCCATCACGACCACCTGGGCGGGGCCGGCGGCGGCGCCGGCGCTGCGCAGGCGGGCGGTGAGCCCGGCGGCCTGGGCGATGGAGACGATGCGGCCGGACCGCTCCACGTAGCGCGGCGCCACCACCATCTGCAGCCCCGGAAAGTCGGCGAGGAGGTCCCGGTAGACCTCGACGAGGAGCTCCTCCTCCCCCTCGTGCGTCGAGCCGGCGATGAAGACCGGCCGCGACGGGTCGAGCGACAGGGCCGCGCGGAGCGCCTGGTCGTCCCCGACCGGCCGGTCGAGGACCAGGGCGTCGAACTTCGTGTTGCCCGTGACCCAGACCCGGTCCGGGGGCGCCCCGAGCTGGAGCGCCCGCTCGGCCTCCTCGTCGGAGCGCATGAGGAAGAGCGTGATGGAGCGGAGCGGCTTGCCGGCGACGCGGAAGAAGGTGCGGTAGCGCGAGACCTTCTCCGGGGCGAACCGCCCGTTCGTCAGCGCGATGCGCACCCCGGCCTTGCGCGCGGCCCGGATCAGGTTGGGCCAGATCTCGGTGTACTCGAGGACGAGGAGGTCGGGGCGGAGCGCGGCCACCGCCCGCCGGGTGGCCCCGGGGAGGTCGTAGGGCGCGTAGACCACCACGTCGGCCTCGCGGATCTTGGCCCGGGCCATCTCGAGGCCGCTGTTCGTGATGGTCGTGACGACGAGGCAGCAGCCCGGGACCCGCTCCTTCAGCTCCCTCATCATCGGCTGGAGCGAGAGGAGGTCGCCGGCCGACGCCCCGTGCATCCAGACCCGCGGGGAGCCCGCGCCGGGGGTCTCGCGCGACCGGTAGAAGCCCAGCCGCTCCCGCACCCCGTGGCGGAGCTTGGGGTGGACGAGCAGCACCGGGAGCAGGAGCAGGAAGGCGAACCAGCTCGCGATGGCGTAGAGTCCGGTCACGGTCGTTCGGTTCCTGCCCGGGCGAGGGGCCGGGGGGTCACCCCGCGGGAGCCGCCGCGGCGGCGCCCCCCTCGTAGATCCGGTGGAGGCGGGCGTACTCCCCTCCCCGCGCGACGAGCTCCTCGTGCCGCCCGGTCTCGACCACCCGCCCCTCGGCGAGGACCACGATGCGGTCGGCGTTGCGGATGGTGGAGAGGCGGTGCGCGATGACGAGGGTGGTCCGGTGGGCGGCGCCGGGGCCCTCCCCGATGCCCATGAGGCGCTCGAGGGCGCGCTGGACCTCGCGCTCGCTCTCGGCGTCGAGGGCGCTCGTGGCCTCGTCGAGGAGCAGGATGGGGGCGTCCTTCAGGAAGGCGCGGGCGATGGCGATGCGCTGCCGCTGCCCGCCCGAGAGCATCACGCCCCGCTCCCCCACCACCGTGTCGTAGCCCTGCGGGAGCGCCCGGATGAACTCGTCGGCGTGCGCCATGCGGGCCGCCCGCTCCACCTCGGCCTGGGGGATGTCGGGGCGGCCGTAGGCGATGTTGTCCCGGACCGAGGTGTTGAAGAGCACCGTCTCCTGGGTGACGAGCGCGATGCGCGACCGGAGGCTCGCGAGCGTGGCGTCGCGCACGTCGACGCCGTCCACGGTGATGCGGCCGCCGGTGACGTCCCAGAATCGGGGCAGCAGGTTGGCGACGGTGGTCTTGCCCCCGCCGGAGCTGCCCACGAGCGCCACGACCTCGCCCTTCCTCACCTCGAGGGAGATGCCGCGGAGGACCGGCCGCTCGCCGTAGGAGAAGTCGACCTGCTCGTAGCGGATGGCCTCCCGGAACGGGGGGAGCACCACGGTCCCGGAGTCGGGCACGCCGGTGGGGGAGTCGAGGATCTCGAAGATGCGCTCTCCGGCGGCGGCACCCTGCATGGCCACCTGCCCCACCTTCCCGAGCGCCTTCACCGGCTGGTACAGGAGCAGGATGGCGGTGACGAAGGAGAAGAACTTCCCGGCCGGGAGCGTCCCGGAGACGATGCTGCCGCCCACGATCCAGATGGCGAGGCCGATGCCCGCGGCCGCCATGACCTCCATGAGCGGCGACGAGAAGGCCCGCACCCGGATGCTGCGCCGGACGTAGCGGAGCCAGCGCTCGTTCTCCCCGCGAAAGCGGGAGGACTCCCACGCCTCCATGCCGTAGGCCTGGACCACCCGGATGCCGGAGAGGGTCTCCTGCACGAGCTCCGAGATCCGGCCCAGCGTGGTCTGGGACTGGACGGTGACCGTCTTCAGCCGCCGGGCGATGCGGACGACGGGCAGGATGGTGACCGGGATGGCGACGAAGGTGACGAGGGACAGCTTCCAGTCGATGAGGAAGCAGTTCACGAGCATCACCACCACGGTGAGCCCGTCGCGGAGGTAGGACGCGATGGCGTTCGAGACCGCCGCCTCCACCGACTGCACGTCGTTGCCGATGCGGGAGAGCAGGTCGCCGGAGTGGCGGCGCGCGTAGAACGACGGCGAGAGCGAGAGCAGGTGGTCGAAGAGGGCCCCGCGGAGGTCGGCGATGATCCGCTGCGAGGTGGTGCCCATGAGGTAGGCCTGCCCGAAGTAGGCGACCCCCTTGACGAGCGCCACGGCCACCACCACGACCGGGAGCACCTTGAGCGCCTCGGTGCGGTCGATGCCGCCGACCCAGGAGGCGAGCGCCCCGTCGCCGGGCATGAGCCGGGAGAGGGAGCCGAGCGCGCTGACCTGGCCGGTGAAGAGGAACTCGAGCACCGGCCCGAGCAGGTTCACGTACATGGCCGTGGCGAGCGCCAGGACGGCCATGCACGCGAAGGCGGCGGCGAAGCGCCACCGGTAGGGGGCGGCGTAGCGGAGGAGGCGGAGGTAGGTGCGCACGGTCGGCGCTACTTCTCCTCCTCCACGCCCTTCACCTTCCCCTCGGCGCGACGCTTCTCGATGATCTTCTGCGCGGCGTAGGGCGGGACCGGGTCGTAGTGGGACGGCTCCATCGTGAAGTAGCCCACGCCCTGGGTGAGGGAGCGGAGGTCGGCGTCGTAGGTCATCGCCTCGGCGTGCGGGCAGAGCGCGCGGATGACCACGCCGCGGGCGGCGGGCTCCATGCCCTGGACCTTGGCGCGGCGGCTGTTCAGGTCGCCCATCACCGCGCCCACGTACTCCTCGGGCACGCGGACGTCGAGCTTCATGACCGGCTCGAGGAGGATGGGGCGGGCCCCCTCCATGGCCTTCTTGAAGCCCATCGACCCGGCGATCTGGAAGGCCATGTCGGAGCTGTCCACGTCGTGGTAGCTGCCGAAGACCAGCTTGGCCTTGAAGTCCACGACCGGGTAGCCGGCGAGCGGGCCGGAGCCGAGCGCGCCGCGGATGCCCTTCTCCACCGAGGGGATGAACTGGCGCGGGATCACGCCGCCCACGATGGCGTCCTCGAACTCGAAGCCGGAGCCGCGCGGCAGCGGGTAGAGCTCGACGTGGCAGTCGCCGTACTGGCCGTGGCCGCCGGTCTGGCGCTTGAACTTGCCCTGGGCCTTGGAGCTCGCGGTGATGGTCTCGAGGTAGGCCGGCGTGGGCACCGCGAGCTGGATCTCCACCGAGTGCTTGCGCTTGAGCCGCTCGACGGTGACCTCGATGTGGGCCTGGCCCACCGCCTTGAGGAGGAACTCGCCGGTGTCCGGGTTGCGCTCGAGCTCGAGGGAGGGGTCCTCCTCGATGAGCTTGTGGATGGCCGCCGCCGCCTTGTCGTCCCCGCCTCCCTTGGCCTGGATGGCGTAGGCCACCGGCCGGTTGGGCTGGCGGAAGTCGGGCAGGACGATGGGCGCGTCCTTGTCGCAGAGGGTGTCGCCGGTGCGGGCGTCCTTCAGCTTGAGCAGCACCACGACGTCGCCGGGGCCGGCGCTCTTCACCTCCACTTGCTGGGCGCCGTCGGTGCGGTAGAGACGGGCCACCCGCTCCTCGGTGCGGGTGCGCGGGTTCATCACCGTGGCGTCGGGCTGGAGCGTGCCGGACAGCACCCGCAGGTAGTCCACGCGGCCGGCGAAGTGGTCGATGGTGGTGCGGAAGACCTGGGCGCAGAAGGGGGCGCCCGCGTCGGCGCGGCGCTCCACCGGGGTGCCGTGGAGGTCGACCCCCTTCACCACGCGCGCCTCCGGCGCGGGCAGGAGCCGGACCACGAGGTCGAGCAGCTCGCGGACGCCGATGCCGGGCTTGGCGGCGGCCACCGCCAC
>DAOMFN010000216.1:0-4570 GCA_035429785.1 Anaeromyxobacteraceae bacterium | reverse complement strand
CGCCGGCGGGCGTGCCGCTCGCCGTGGCCTTTCGCACCAGCCGGTCGTCGTGGAAGCTCGCCTTGCGGGGGCTGCACTCCCACGACCACTCCTCGGTCCGGTTGGGCCGGTCCATCACGATCCGGTCCGGGAAGCCCCAGGCCATCGCCGCCGCCTCGCGCGTCATCCCCTCCACGACCGCCTTCTCCCGGATGGCGTCGCGCCAGGAGTCGTTCAGGGCCGCGAAGACGCCGGTCGGGTCGTCGGGCGTGAGCACGCGGCCGACCTCGGCGAGGACGTCGTCGGCGGTCGTGGACTCCGCCGAGAGGAGGAGCACCGCCGGCTGCGGCACCCCCTCCACGGAGGCGAGCAGCCACGGGTTGTAGCGGGGGGTGGTGAGGGGACGGCTCCAGACGACCGTGCCGGTGGGGAACTGGACCTGGTCCACGAAGACCGGTGTTCCCGGCGGCAGGATGCGGGTGGCGGGGGGCGGCAGGATGGGCTTCCCGTCCGGCGCCTCGAGCACCGCGAGCTCCGACACCGGCCGGTCGGAGATGAGCGCCCGCGACCCGTCGCCGAAGAACGGACCCACGTAGACCGCCACCCGGAGGTAGCGGGGCTGGCGCGCCAGAGCCTTCGCGACCGACTCGCGCCCGTCGGCGGGGAGCATCGACGGCGGAACGCAGGAGGCGAGCAGGGCGGTGAGGAGGAGGGCGGCGGCGCGGCGCATGGGCCATCTGTACCCCAGGGGTCCCGCCGGGACTAGACTTCTCCCATGACCGGCCTCACCGAGAACGCCCGCACGGTCCTGGCGCGGCGCTACCTGCTTCGCGACGACGGAGGGACGGTGGTGGAGTCGCCCGGGGAGATGTTCCGCCGGGTGGCCCGGGCGGTCGCCGCGGCCGAGCGCCCGGCCGATCGGTCGCCGTGGGCCGAGCGGTTCGAGCGACGCATGTCCGCACTCGAGTTCCTGCCCAACTCGCCGACGCTGATGAACGCGGGGCGGCCCCACGGCCAGCTCGCCGCCTGCTTCGTCCTGCCGGTGGCCGACGACCTCGAGGGCATCTTCGACGCCCTGAAGTGGGCGGCCCTCATCCACCAGTCGGGAGGGGGGACGGGGTTCTCCTTCTCGCGCCTGCGCCCGCGGGGAGACCTCGTCCGCACCACCCACGGCGTCGCGAGCGGCCCCGTCTCCTTCATCCGGGTGTTCGACGCCGCCACCGAGACCATCAAGCAGGGGGGCGTGCGGCGCGGCGCCAACATGGCGGTGCTCCGGGTGGACCACCCGGACGTCCTCGACTTCGTGGATGCGAAGCGCGGCCCCGGGCTCGGCAACTTCAACGTCTCGGTGGCGGTGACCGACGCCTTTCTCGCTGCGGTGGACGCAGGGGCGCCGTTCCCGCTGCGCCATCCGCGCGACGGGGCCGTGGTCCGCGAGGTCCCGGCGCGGGAGCTCTTCCGGCGCATCGCCGAGGACGCCTGGGCGTCGGGCGAGCCGGGCCTCCTCTTCCTCGACCGCGTGAACGCGGCCAACCCCACTCCCGACGTGGGGGAGATCGAGGGCGTGAACCCGTGCGGCGAGCAGCCGCTCCTGCCTTTCGAGGCGTGCACGCTGGGCTCCGTGAACCTCTCCCTCATGGAGCGCGGCGGGACGGTCGACCGGGAGCGGCTCGCCGGCGCCGTGCGCGACGGCGTGCGCTTCCTCGACGACGTCCTCGACGTGAACGAGTGGCCCCTGCCGCAGGTGGCGGAGATCTCCCGCCGCAACCGCAAGGTCGGGCTCGGGGTGATGGGGTGGGCGGACCTGCTCCTGCGGCTCGGCATCCCCTACGACGACCCGCGCGCCCTCGATCTGGCCGGTGAGGTGATGGCCTTCGTCCAGGCGGAGGCGCACGGCGAGAGCCGGAGGCTGGCCGCGGAGCGCGGACCCTTCCCGGGATGGGCCACGAGCGCGCCGGCGGCGCGGGGAGAGCCGCCGCGGCGCAACGCCACCGTCACCACCATCGCGCCCACGGGCACGCTCTCGGTCATCGCCGGGTGCTCGTCCGGGATCGAGCCCCTCTTCGCGGTGGCCTACGTCCGCCACGCGCTCGAGGGGGCGGAGCTCCCGGAGGAGCACCCCCTGCTCGCGGAACGGCTGCGCGGGGAAGGTGGAGCCGCGGCGCTCGCCGCCATCCGCGCGGCCGGCCGGGCCCGGGGAGTGGAGGGCGTCGATCCGGAGGTGCAGCGGCTCTTCGCCACCGCGCACGACGTCGCGCCGGAGGACCACGTCCGGATGCAGGCGGCCTTCCAGCGCCACGTCGACAACGGCGTGTCGAAGACCGTCAACCTGCCGGCCTCGGCGCCCGTCGAGGCGGTGGAGCGGGCCTTCCGGCTCGCCCACCAGCTCGGGCTGAAGGGGATCACCGTCTACCGCGACGGGAGCCGCGCGGGGCAGGTGCTCACGAGCGGGCTTCCGGGCGCGCCGTCCCCGGCGAACGAGTGCCCCGCGTGCGGGGGAACGATCTCCCGCAACGGCGGGTGCGTGACCTGCCCGGCCTGCGGCTGGGGCACCTGCGAGACGACGTCCTAGTCGTCCTCCTCCTTCGCATCGAGGAAGCGCCGCCCGAGCTCGTGGCTCCGCTTCGTCGCGGCCTCGACCGCGTTCATGAGCGTGGTGCGGAGGCCGCCGGCCTCCAGCGTGTGGAGCCCGGCGATGGCCGTGCCGCCCGGGCTCGTGACCTGGTCCTTGAGGCGCCCCGGGTGCTCGCCGGTCTCGAGGAGGAGCTGGGCCGAGCCGAGCACGGTCTGGGCGGCGAGGTCCTGGGCGTTGCGCCGGTCGAGCCCGACCTTCACGCCGGCGTCGGCGAGCGCCTCGATGACGAGGAACACGTAGGCGGGGCCGGATCCGGAGAGGCCGGTCACCGCGTCGAGCAGCGTCTCGTCCACCACCACGGTCTTCCCCACCGCGTCGAAGAGGGCCTTCGCCTGCTCCATGTCCTCGGGGGTGGCGTGCTCGCCGGCCGAGATGGCGGTCGCGCCCGCGCCGACGAGCGCCGGCGTGTTGGGCATCGTGCGCACGATGCGGACGCCGTGCCCCACCTTGCGCTCCACCGCGGCGAGGGGGACGCCGGCGGCGATGGAGACGACGAGCTTGGTGTCGTCGAGCGCGGGGGCGATCTCCACGAGGAGCTTGTTCATCACCTGGGGCTTCACCGAGAGGACCACGATGGCCGACTCCTTCGCGGCGGCCAGGTTGTCGGTGGAGACGCGCACGCCGTAGCGCTGGGCCAGCTCGGCGAGCCGGTCCTTGCGGCGGTCGGTGAGGAGGATCTCGCCGGGCGCGGCGACGCCGGCGCGCAGCATTCCCTTCACGAGGGCCTCGGCCATGTTGCCGGCGCCGAGGAAGGCGATGGTCTTTCCGAGGGGCATGACCCCACTCTAGCCGATGATGAAGTCCTCGCGCACGGCGGTGCCGTCGGCGAACCGGGAGAGGGAGAAGCGGTCGACGATCTCGTCGCGGGGGCGGCCGGTGAGCGCGTCGGCCACGATCTCGGCCACCGCCGGGGCCATCATGAAGCCGTGCCCCACGAAGCCGTTCAGCTGGAAGAAGTTGGCCGGTCCGGCCGGGCCGAGGATGGGGTTGTTGTCCGGGGTCACGTCGTAGCAGCCGGCCCACTGGCGCATCACCGGCAGTCCGGCGGTGACGGGCGCGAACTCGGTGAGCGCCCGGGAGAAGCGGGCCAGGAAGCGGAGCGTCGAGCCGTGGGAGATGCCGGCCGGCTCCCTGGGGTCGCCCATGCCGCCCACGATCTCGCCGCGCTGCGACTGCGAGAAGTAGAGCCCCGTGCCGAGCGCCGAGACGAGGGGCCCGAGCCAGGGCTTGAGGGGGCCGGAGACCAGGATCTCGTGGCGGTGCGGCTCGTTCGGCAGCGCGACCCCCGCGAGGCGCGCCACCTCCGGGCTCCAGGCGCCGCAGGCGTTCACGACCGTGTCGCAGCGGACCGCGCCGGCCGGGGTCTCCACCGTCCGGATGAGGCCGTCCTGGATGCCGAATCCCGTGACCGGCGTGAAGGTCCGGACGGTCGCCCCGCGGGCCTCGGCGCCGGCCGCGTAGCCCCACAGGAACGGCCAGGGGAAGACGACGCCGTCGTCCGGGTTCCAGGAGGCGGCGAGGAAGCGGCTGCGGTCGAGCTCGGGCACGACCGCGCAGGCCTCGTCGGGAGAGAGGATGCGGGTGCGCATGCCCTGGGCCCGCTGGACCTCGAGGTTCCGCTCCAGCCGGGCCACCTGGGCCCGGTCGGGGGCGAGGAACAGGTAGCCGCCTCGCCGGAACCAGACGTTCACGCCGGTCTCCCCGGCGAAGGTCCGGAAGAGCTGGAGGGAGCGGAGCCCGAGCCGCACCATCGTGGGCGTGGACCACTGGGCGCGGACGCCGCCCCCGTTGCGCCCCGAGGCGCCGCCGTTCAGGTAGCCCCGCTCCAGCACGAGGACGTCGCGGACGCCGCGCAGGGTGAGCTGGTACGCGAGGGCGAGGCCGAGGATCCCGCCGCCGACGACGACCACGTCGACACGCGTGGGCAGCGGTCCGGACGGGGCCGGCCGCGGCGGG
>DAOMFN010000215.1:0-4579 GCA_035429785.1 Anaeromyxobacteraceae bacterium | reverse complement strand
GGTGTAGAGCCGGAGGCAGCGCCCCGGCGCGGTGCGTCCGGCGCGACCCGCCCGCTGGGCCGCCGAGGCGCGGGAGACCCGCCGGACCTCGAGGCGGGGCAGCCCCGACCACGGGGAATGGGAGGCGATCCGCGCGAGCCCCGAATCCACCACGGCGGTGACGCCGTCGATGGTCACCGAGCTCTCGGCCACGTTGGTGGAGAGGATGACCTTGCGGCGCGACGACGGGCGCACCGCGCGGTCCTGCTCCTCGGGGGAGAGGTCGCCGTGCAGGGGCAGGACGTCGAGGTCGAGCCGGGAGGCGAGCGGGGCGCAGGCGCGGGCGGCCCGCCGGATCTCGGCCATCCCCGGGAGGAAGACGAGGACGTCGCCCCCGGCCTGCTCGGAGACGGCGCGGCGCACGGCAGTGGCCACGCGGTCCTCGAGCCGGTCGTCGCGCGCCGCGTCGGCCGGGGAGAGGTGGTCGATCGCCACGTCGAAGAGCCGCCCCTCCGACCGGAGCGAGGGCGCCCCGAGGAACCGGGCCACGGGCCCGGCGTCGAGCGTGGCGCTCATGACGACGAGCCGCAGGTCGGGGCGACGGTTGCGCTGGAGCCGGCGGAGGAGGGCGAGCGCGAGGTCGCCCTGGAGGTGGCGCTCGTGGAACTCGTCGAGCACGACCGCGCCCACGCCGGGCAGGTCGGGCGAGGCCACGAGGCGCCGGGTGAGGAGCCCCTCGGTGACGTAGCGGAGCCGGGTGCGCGGGCCGGCCACCTCCTCGAAGCGGACCTGGTAGCCGACCGTGCCGCCCGGCTGCTCGCCCATTTCCTCGGCGACGCGCCGCGCCGCCATCCGGGTGGCGAGCCGCCGGGGCTCGAGGACCACCACCTCGCCGTTCCCGGCCAGGCCGGCCTCGAGCAGCGCCCGGGGGATGCGGGTGGTCTTGCCGGCCCCGGGCGGCGCCTCCACCACGAGCGACGTCCCCCGGCGCAGCGCCGCCACGACGTCGGGGAGGATGGCGTCGACGGGCAGCGGTCGCACCGCCGCCTTCTACCACGCGTCCGCGCTAGGCGACCGGCTCCACCGGCACCGGCGGCGGGACCGCCGGCTTCACGAGGAGCCGGATCTGCCCCTCGGCCGCATCCACCACGACGTGGCCGCCCTCCTTGAGGTCGCCGAAGAGGATCTTCTCGGCCAGCGGCTCCTTCACCTTCTTCTGGATGATCCGGCTCATCGGGCGGGCGCCCATGAGCCGGTCGAAGCCGTTCTCGGCCAGCCACACCCGCCCGGCCGGCGTGAGCTCGAGGGTGACCTTCTTCGGCTCGAGCTGCTCGGAGAGCTCGCCCACCATCTTGTCCACCACCCGGGCGATGACCTCGGGGGGCAGGGACTCGAAGGAGACCCAGGCGTCGAGCCGGTTGCGGAACTCGGGGCTGAAGGTGCGCTCGATGGCGTTGCGGGCGTTGCCCTTCTGTCCCTCGCCGGCGGCGAACCCCAGCGACCGGCTGGAGAGCTCGTGGGCGCCGGCGTTCGTGGTCATGACGAGGACGATGTGGCGGAAGTCGGCCTTGCGCCCGCTGGAGTCGGTCAGGGTGGCGTGGTCCATCACCTGGAGCAGGATGTTGTAGATGTCCGGGTGGGCCTTCTCGATCTCGTCGAGGAGCAGCACCGCGTACGGCGTGCGCCGGATCGCGTCGGTGAGGAGGCCGCCCTGGTCGAACCCCACGTAGCCCGGGGGCGCGCCGACCAGCCGCGAGACGGTGTGCTTCTCCTGGTACTCGGTCATGTCGAAGCGCAGGAACTCGACCCCCATGATGCGGGCCAGCTGCTTCGCGAGCTCGGTCTTGCCCACGCCGGTGGGGCCGGAGAACAGGAACGCGCCGATGGGCTTCTCGGGTGCGCCCAGCCCGGACCGGGAGAGCTTGATGGCGGCGGCGATGGCCTCGATGGCCTTGTCCTGCCCGTAGATGACCTTCTTCAGCTCCGGCTCGAGCGCCGCGAGCTGGGCCTGGTCGTCGGCGGAGACGGTCCGCTCCGGGATCTTCGCCATGCGGGCCACCACCCGCTCCACGTCGCGGGCCAGCACGCGGTGGCGGCGGCGGGCCTCGGCGCGCATGCGGTCGGCGGCCCCGGCCTCGTCGAGGACGTCGATGGCCTTGTCGGGGAGCCGGCGGTCGTTGATGTGCTTGGCGGAGAGCTCCGCCGCGGCGCGCAGCGCCTTGTCGGAGTAGACGACGCCGTGGTGGGCCTCGTAGGAGGGCTTGAGGCCGCGGAGGATCTTGACGGTCTCCTCGAGCGTGGGCTCGTGGACCTCGATCTTCTGGAAGCGGCGGGCCAGCGCGTGGTCCTTCTCGAAGGTCTGCTTGTAGTCCTCGAACGTCGTGGAGCCGATGCAGCGCAGCTCGCCCGACGCGAGCGCCGGCTTGAGGAGGTTGGAGGCGTCCATCGACGAGCCGGTGGTGGCCCCGGCGCCGACGATGGTGTGGATCTCGTCGATGAAGAGGATGGCGTGGGGGATCTTCTTCACGCCGGCGATGACCCCCTTCAGCCGCTGCTCGAACTCGCCCCGGAACTTCGTCCCGGCGAGCAGCGATCCCATGTCGAGCGACCAGACGGAGGCCTTGGCGAGCACCTCGGGCACCCGCTTCTCGTGGATGGCGAGCGCGAGCCCCTCGGCGATGGCGGTCTTGCCCACGCCCGGATCGCCGACGTACACCGGGTTGTTCTTGCGGCGGCGGCACAGCACCTGGACGGTGCGCTCGAGCTCCGGCCGGCGCCCGATGAGCGGGTCGATCTCGCCGCGGGCCGCCTTCTCGACGAGGTTCGTGCAGAAGGCCTTGAACGGGTCCTTCACCGCCTTGGGGGCGCCCTCCTCCTGCTGCTCCTGCGGCGACTCCTCGCTCTCCTCGGGGGGCGACTCCTTCTCCTTGGGCACCCCGTGGCTGATGTACGAGAGGATGTCGAGGCGCCGCACGCCCTGCTTGTCGAGGAGGAACACCGCGTGGGAGCCGCGCTCCCGGGTGATGGCCACGAGGACGTCGCCGGCGTTGAGCTCGGTGCGGCCGGCGCCCTGGACGTGCCACGCGGCGCGCTGGAGCACCCGCTGGAAGGCGGCCGTCTGCTCCGGCTCGCCCGTGCCGGTGCGGGCCTCCAGCGTGCGGTCGAGGTAGTCCTCGAGCTCCTTCTCGAGCTCGGCGAGATCGGCGCCGCAGGCGGCCAGGATCTCGGAGGCGACCTTGTCCCGCGCCATGGCGTGGAGCAGGTGCTCCAGCGTGACGTACTCGTGCCTGCGCCGGCGGGCGTCGGCGACGGCGTTCTGGAGGGTGGCCTGCAGCTCTTTCGTGACCGTGACCATCGAGGCTCCTGCTACTCGGGTTCGACCGTACAGAGGAGGGGATATTCGGCCTCGCGGGCCAGTTCCATCACCTTCATCGCCTTCGTCTCGGCGATCTCGTGCGGGTACACGCCGGCGACCCCCACGCCCCTGTGGTGGATGGAGAGCATGATCTTCATGGCCACCGGGGAGGGGTGGCCGAAGACGGCCTCGAGTACGTGCACGACGAATTCCATGGTCGTGTAGTCGTCGTTGTGCAACAGCACCTTGTAGAAGGGGGGCGGACGCGTCCTGGGCTGCGTCCTCGTCCGGGTGACGGTGTCGGTGTCGCCGCCCGGGCGCCCCTTCTCGGACATGAGGGCTGCATAACGGGGCCGGGGAGCCCGTGCCGCGTCCGGGCGTCCGGATTAGAGGGAGGCGGGATGGAGGCAGCGCTCGACGGCAGGGTGGTCCTGGTCACCGGGGCCACGAACGGGATCGGCCTGGAGATCGCGCGCGGGCTGGCCCGGGCCGGGGCCCGGGTGCTCCTCGCCGGCCGGGATCCGGCCCGGGGGGAGGCCGCTGCCCGCTCGGTGGCCGAGGGGGCCGCCGGCACCGCCGAGCCGCTCACCGCCGACCTCTCCAGCCGCAGCCAGGTCCTGGGCCTGGCCCGGGCGGTCCGGGCCCGCACCGGCCGGCTCGACGTCCTCGTGAACAACGCGGGGGCGGTCTTCGACTCGCGACGCCTCTCCGCCGACGGGTTCGAGATGACCTGGGCGCTCAACCACCTGTCCTACTTCCTCCTCACCTGCGAGCTCCTCCCCCTCCTCGCAGGGGCTCCGGAGGCGCGCATCGTCAACGTGGCCTCCTCGGCCCACCGCAGCGGGCGGATCGACTTCGACGACCTCCAGGGAGAGCGGCGCTGGACGATGTGGAAGGCGTACGCGCAGTCGAAGCTCGCCAACGTGCTCTTCACCCGCGAGCTCGCCCGTCGCCTGCGGGGGCGCCGGATCACCGCCAACGCCGTCCACCCCGGCGCCATCGCCAGCGGCTTCGGCCGCGAGCACCGCGGATTCTTCGGGAAGCTCGTCGCCCTCGGCGCGCCGCTGCTCGCCACGCCGGAGCGGGGCGCCCGCACGCCGCTCTTCCTCGCCACGTCCTCGTCCGTCGCCGGGGTCACCGGCGGCTACTTCTCCGGCGGCCGCCAGCGCACGCCGGCCCCGGCCGCCCGCGACGACGCGGCGGCGCTGCGCCTCTGGGAGATCTCCGAGGCCATGACCCAGCCCG
>DAOMFN010000214.1:0-4601 GCA_035429785.1 Anaeromyxobacteraceae bacterium | reverse complement strand
TGCACTCCCGGGTAGTCCTCGGTCTCCAGGTGCGTGTTGACCATCCGGAACGACTCGCCCTGGTAGCGGCCGTCGACGTACACCCACCCGCGGTCGAAGGACAGGGGCCCGGCGGGCGTGGCCAGCACCTGCTGGGCCGTGTAGCTGCCGGCCGTCGGCCCGCCCACGCGCACCCCCTCGCCGCCCGCGAACGAGCGGGTGAACCGGGCCACGAGCGCGAACTCCCCGCGCGGAGCCACGCGCGGCTAGCCCGTGGCGGCGGTGGGGCCGGTGCGGACCGCGAGCGCCGCCGGGCCCGACGCCATCACCGGGAGGGAGAGCGTGAAGGTGGTCCCCTCGCCGGGCGCCGAGCTCACCCGGACGTCGCCGGCGTGGGCCTCCACGTAGCTCTTCACGATGGCGAGCCCGAGGCCGGCCCCGCCGAACTCGCGGGTGGTGGAGCCGTCCACCTGGAAGAAGACGTCGAAGACGCGCGGCAGGTGCTGGGGTGCGATGCCCACCCCGGTGTCGACCACCTGGATGGCCACCCGGTCCTCCCCGTCCCGGCGCGCCTCGACGCTCACCGCGCCGCCGGAGGGGGTGAACTTCACCGCGTTCGACACGAGGTTGATGAGGGCCTGGCGGACCTTCTCGCGATCGCACTGCACCGCCGGGAGCTCGGCCGGCCTCCAGGACACCCGGAGCCCCTTCTTCCGCGCGTGCGGCATCACGGTGGCCACGGCGTCGCGCATGATGGTGTTCACGTCCACGTCGGAGACCACGAGCTTCACGCGGCCGGCCTCGATCTTCGAGATGTCGAGGATGGAGGTGATGAGCCCGAGCAGGCTCTCCCCCTTGTCCATGATGATCTGGAGGTACTCGCGCTGCTCGGCGGTGAGCGGGCCGCCCAGCCCCTCCAGCATCATCTCGGAGTACCCGATGACGCTGGTGAGCGGGGTCCGCAGCTCGTGGCTCATCGTGGCGAGGAAGTTCGACTTCAGCCGGTCGAGCTCCTTCAGCGCCTGGTAGGCCCCCTCGAGCTGCCGGTTCTTCTCCTGCACCTCGCGGTAGGACTCCTGCACCGCCTCGATGTGCAGGCGGGCGGTGAGCAGGTTCTTGTGGCCGGTGAAGACGAGGACGTCGAGGATCTCGGCGAAGTGGCGCAGCACCTTCTCGGCGGTGGCCTGCGGCACCCGCCGGATCTTGTTCATGTAGGAGGCGGCCAGCTTCTCGTCGAAGTCGGGCGAGAGCCGGGAGAGGGCCGCCGGCAGCGCCACGAGGTCGTCGGGCACGAACGGGCCGAAGACGATCCGCCCGATGACGTCCCCCTCGTAGAGCACCGGCTGGACCGCGTAACGGCACCCGGCGAAGCAGCTCACCGTGGCGGGGGTGGGCTCCTCGGCGAGCGGCTCGGTCTTCACCCGCTGGACCGTGGCCATGCACTGGGTGCGCCCCTCCGGCGACTGCCACAGGTAGCCGCAGAAGTCGGCGTTGCCGATCTTCACGTCCACGAGCTTGTTGCCCGCGTCGTCGAAGACCTTCACGCCGATCCGGTAGAGCTCGGCGAACGACTGGCAGACCTCGGTGAACGACCGCAGGTCGAGGAGGTCGCCGAGCGGCGTGGGCTGGAGCAGGACCGACTGCTGGACCTTCATCGGCCGTCCACTCGGGAGAGCACCGCCCCCAGGAAGTCGGCCTCGGTGAGCCCGAAGCGCCGGGAGAGCCCCAGCGTCCGGTCGAGGTCGCGGTAGCAGAGCGAGAGGAGCGCGCCGAGCGTCTCGAGGACGCCCTCGCCCTGGATGGCCCGGGCCGGGATCACCGGCACGCGCGGCGAGCGGGGGATGTCGGCGAAGTCGTCGTCGCGCGCCCCCTCGAGGTCGAGCTTGTTCTTCTGGATGACGATGGGCAGCGCCCGCGGGTCGAGCCCGTTCGCCTCCAGGTTGCGGATCATGTCCTTCCAGTAGGCGAGCGTGGAGGCGGCCTCCGACTTGCGCCCGTCGGCCACGAAGGCCACGGCGTCGCTGCCCTGGAGCACGATGCGCCGGGTGGACTCGTGCATGACCTGGCCCGGCACCGTGTAGAGCTTGATCTTCACCTTCACGCCCCCGGGCGTGCGGAAGAAGACCGGCATCATGTCGAAGAAGAGGGTGCGGTCGTCCTTGGTGTCGAGCGTCATGAGCCGCCCGCGCACCTTGGGGTCCATCTTCTGGTAGAGGGCCTGGAGGTTCGTCGTCTTCCCGGAGAGGGCCGGGCCGTAGTAGACGACCTTGACCGCGAGCTCGCGGCTCTCTTCGTTGAACTGGGCCATGCCTGTCGGTCGAAGCTAGCGCAATCCCGGCGGCGGTTCCACCGGGCGACGACCTTTCCGGGGCCTGCCACCCGATACCGCTATGCGGAACCCGCGCCCTCCCACCACCGGCGCGCCTCCGCCACCGAGCGGAGCAGCGGGCTCGGCGGCAGCGACGCGAGGAAGGCGCGGCCGTAGCCGCGGGTGGTGAGGCGGGGATCGAGCACGGCGACGAGCCCCCGGTCGGCCCGGGAGCGGACGAGCCGCCCGAACCCCTGGCGGAGCTGGAGGGCCGCGGCCGGGACCTGGAGCTCGGAGAAGGCGTCCCTCCCCTCCTCGGCGAGCGCCTTCACCCGCGCCGCCACGACCGGATCGTTCGGTGGGGCGAAGGGGAGCCGGTCGATCACGACGAGCGAGAGGGCCGCCCCGGGGACGTCGACCCCCTCCCAGAAGCTCTGGGTGGCGAAGAGGACCGAGGGGCGCTCCCGGAAGGCCTCGAGCAGCCGGTGCTTGGGGCGCTCCCCCTGCACGAGGAGCTGCCAGGGCAGGTCGGCGAGCGCGTCCCGGAAGGCGAGCATGTTCCGCACCGAGGTGCAGAGGACGAAGGCCCGGCCGCCGGTGATGCCGGCGAGCTCCCGCACCGCCCGCGCCGCCGCGGCGACGAAGCCGGGCTGGTTCGGGTCGGGCAGGCCGCCGGGGGCCACGAGCGCGGCCTGGGTGGCGTAGTCGAAGGGGCCCGGGAAGACCCGCTCGTCCACGTCCATCTCCGGACGCAGGCCGACCTGCCGGCGGAAGTAGTCGAAGCGCCCCTGCGTGGCGAGCGTGGCGCTCGTGAAGACCACCGTGTCCACGGTGCGGTAGAGCCGGGTCGAGAGCTCCTCGGCCACGTCGATGGGGGCCGAGCGCAGGAAGACGCCGCGCCCCCGGGCCTCGGCGAAGAAGACGCGCGAGGGCTCCTGCATCGCCGTCACCGCCGCCAGCTCCACCCGGAGGTCGGCGGCGCGCCGCGCCACCTGGAGGAGCGCGGGGGCGGGGTCGTCGCAGAGCTCGGCGCGGAGCTCCTCGAGCGCCTGGTCGAGCCGGGCCTGTTCCGCCTCCAGCGGCGCGAGCATGGATGGGACGAGCGGGCCGCGCAGGCTCTTCTCCTCGGGGCGGCGCCCGCCCCGCGGCGGCTCGGCCCGTCCGGTGGCCGCGGCCAGCGAGCGGGCCACCGACCCGAAGAACCGCTCCCCGGCCCGGGACAGCTCCCCGGTGGTGCGCTTCAGCATCGACGCCAGGTCGGGGCGGTCGGCCACCGCGCGCTGCGCGTCGCGGGCCAGCTCCTCCACCCGGTACGACGAGACTTGAAGTCCGAAGTACTCGGTGGCGACCTCCTCGAGGGCGTGGGCCTCGTCGAAGATCACCGCCTCGTACGGGGGGAGCACCTCGACCCCGGCCCGGGAGGTGCGCATGGCGAGGTCGGCGAAGAAGAGGTGGTGGTTCACGAGCACGACGTCGGCCTGGGCGGCGCGGGCCCGGGCCAGCTGCACGAAGCAGTCGTCGAAGCGCAGGCACTCCTTGCCCACGCAGGTCTCCCCGGTCGCCGAGAGGTCCCGCCAGGCCAGGTAGGCGTCGGGCAGGTCGATCTCGCTGCGGTCGCCGGTGGGGGTCGTGCGCGCCCACTCCCGGATGCGCGGCCACAGCGCCGCCTCCTCGCGGGTGGGAAACGTCGGGTGGCGCTCGAACTCCTCCCCGCGCGCGAGGCAGTAGTAGTTGGACCGCCCCTTCAGGTAGGCCGCCGAGATCTCGACCCCGCAGCGATCGCGGAGCATCGGGATGTCCCGGAACCAGATCTGCTCCTGGAGCGTGCGGGTGGCGGTGGAGATGACCACCCGCCGGCCCGAGAGCACGGCCGGCAGGAGGTACGCGAGGGTCTTGCCGGTGCCGGTGCCGGCCTCGGCGACGAGGTAGCGGCGCCGCGCCAGCGCGTCGGCCACCGCGCCCGCCATGGCGAGCTGGTCGGGGCGCGACTCGTACCCGGGGTGGACGAGCGAGAGCCGCCCCCCGGGCGCGAGCACCGCCTCGACCGGGTTCCGCGCCACGACCGGCATCAGCGCGCCCCCATCGTCCGGACCAGGGCCAGCCCGGCGGTGACGGCGATGCCCGCGACAAGGACGACGAGGAGGAGGAGCGCCCGCCTCCTCCCGGGCGACGTCCCGGTCCGGGCGGCCTGCCGGGGGTTCGTTAGAGTCGGCCAGGGGGCGGGCCGGGGCGTGGGGCGGGGGGAGGGGTCCGTGCAGGCGGCGGGCGGCTTCTTCGACGCCGACGACCACAACCAGTTCCCCGCCCGACGGAC
>DAOMFN010000213.1:0-4630 GCA_035429785.1 Anaeromyxobacteraceae bacterium | reverse complement strand
GGCCCGGGCGCGCTGGCGCAAGCCCGCGGCGGTGGCGGTGCTCCTCCTGCCGCTCGCGAAGATCGGCTGGGACGGCTTCACCGGCGGTCTGGGCGCGAACCCCATCGAGGCCGTCCTGAACCGGCTCGGGTTCTGGGCCATGACGCTGCTCGCCCTGGCGCTCGTGCCCACGCCGGCGAAGGAGGTCCTGGGCGTCACCTGGCCGCAGTCGCTCCGCCGCGTCCTGGGCGTGACCGCCTTCGCCTACGCGCTCCTCCACTTCCTCTTCTACGTCGGCGTGGACAAGTTCTTCGACTGGCGCACGATCTCGGCGGACCTCACGAAGCGCCCCTTCATCATGGTGGGGTTCGCGGCGCTCCTCTGCCTCCTTCCCCTCGCCGTCACCTCCACAGACGGCTGGGTGCGTCGCCTCGGCCACCGCCGCTGGAAGCTCCTCCACCGGCTGGCCTACGTCGCCGCGGCGCTGGCGGTGGTGCACTTCCTCTGGCGCGTGAAGGCCGACGTCCGCCGTCCACTCGCCTTCGCCGCCGTGTTCGCGGCCCTCCTCCTCGCGCGGGTGCCGGGGTGGGTCCGCGCGGCGAGGCGCGGCAGGGGCAGGGGGGCGCCGTAGCCCTCAGAACGGCGCGGTCGGGTTCCGCCCCGGCGGGGCCACGCGCCGGAGCCTGTTCCGGTTGACGTGGCGGAAGGGCTCGGGCCGGTCCGGGATCTGGAGCAGAGTGAGCTGCTCGTAGGAGAACGTGCCGTCGCCGTTCACGGTCACCGTGATCTCCCACTCCAGGGTCCGGTAGGCGTGCTCCAGGAAAGGGTTGGAGCAGATGCCGTTCACGGTGCTCCCGCGGCCGGCACGGACCGTGAACGTCCGCGCGTCGGGCTCCGCGGTGCCCGAGGCCATGCCCACCTGGGCGCGGGGGATGGCGAGGGTCTGGTAGACGGTCCGGGTGGAGGGCTCCCAGAGCCAGTAGCCGACCTGGTCGTGGAAGGTCTGCAGCTCCCCGGGCTTCACGACGTGGACGTGGTAGCGCAGCCCGTAGAGGAGCTGCGGGCCGTTCGTCTGTCCGTCGATGGGCTGCAGCTCGTAGCGCTCCACGTACGCGTTCGTCTCGGTCCCGTCCGCGACCGGGTGCTCGTCGATCCCCTCCGCTCCCTCCCAGGTCCCGGCCAGCGGGGCCAGCGGGCCGAGGTGGCGCAGCGTGTCGGGGTCGACGTCCGGCTCGGTGAAGATGTCCCTGGGAAAGGCGGCCATCCGGCCATCCTAGCAACGGTCCGGCACGGGGGAAGGGAAGGGGCTTGACGGCCCCGGTCCATTCTGATAATGATTCTCAAGATTGCAACGCCGGCGCCGCGCCGGCCCCGAGGTCCGCATGATCGTCTGCTCCTGCCGCGCCATCTCCGACCGCGAGCTCCGCATGGCCGCCGAGGCCGGCCGCTCCCTCGCCGAGATCGTCCGGTCGACCGGCGCCACCACCGACTGCGGTTGCTGCGCGGGCACGGTCGAGCGTATCGTGGCCGCCGCCCAGCCCTGCCGGGACGCTCCCTGCCCGGGCTGCCCCAACGCCGCCGCCCGCACCGGCGCCGGCCTTGCCGCGTAGCGGCCGAGGAGAACGGACATGAAGGGCGACCCCAAGGTCATCGCGCTGCTGAACGACGTCCTCTGCAACGAGCTCACGGCCATCAACCAGTACTTCCTGCACGCGCGCATGTGCGAGAACTGGGGCTACGAGCGGCTCTGGAAGAAGATCCGCGCCGAGTCCATCGACGAGATGAAGCACGCCGACGAGGTCATCGAGCGGATCCTCTACTTCGAGGGTCACCCGAACCTCCAGAAGCTCGGCAAGCTGGAGATCGGCGAGACCGTCGTGGAGCAGCTGAAGAGCGACCTCGCGCTCGAGAAGCGGGCCATCCCGACCCTCAACGCCGGCATCGCCCTCTGCCGCGAGCGGGGCGACAACGGCACCGCCGAGCTCCTCGAGGACATCCTGGTGGACGAGGAGGAGCACGCCGACTGGCTGGAGGCGCAGCTCACGCTCGTCGAGCAGGTGGGCGAGCAGAACTGGCTCGCCGAGCAGATCAAGGAGAAGGAAGGCGGGTCGTAGGCCGCGCGCCCGGGGTAGAATCCGGGCGTGGCACGGGTCCTCGATCCGGGCGCGGAGCGCCTCCTCTCCGCGTGGCGCGCCTGGGCATTCCCGGGCGGCGAGGACCTGGCGCGCCGCATCCGGGCGGTGGAGTGGGAGGAGCGGGGCGAGGTCCGCGCCTCCCTCAAGGCCCGCTGGATGCCCTTCACCGCCCGCCAGCGCACCGAGGCCTGGCGCTCGTCCTTCCGCTGGGACGCGGTCATCGGCACCGGGGCCCTGACCCGCACCGCGGTGACCGACGCCTTCGAGGACGGCCACGGCTGGCTCACCGCGAAGGCGGCCGGGCTGGTGCCCGTCGCCCGCATCCGGGGACCGGAAACCGACCGGGGCGAGCTGCAGCGATACCTCGCCGACCTCGGGCGCTGCCCGACGGCGCTGCTCCTCCACCCGGGCCTGGAGCTCGAGTCGGCCGGAGAGCGGACGCTGCGCGTGCGCGACGCGGGCGGCCCGGCGGGCGCCACGGTCGACCTGGAGATGGGCCCGGAGGGATGGCCGGTCGCCGTGCGGGCGACGCGCTTCCGCTCCCAGGGCCGGACGTTCGTGGAGGGGCCCTGGTCGGGGCGCATGTCCGCGCCGCTCGAGTGGGAAGGGCTCCGCGTCCCGACCGGGTTGTCGGTCTCCTGGCACCTCCCGGAGGGAGAATTCGAGTACTTCCGCGGGGAGGCGACCCCGGTCCGGGCCGAGCGCTGATCGGGGGCTTCCCACCCCGCGGGCGAGGCGTAGGCTTCATCCATGGCCGCGCCGGGGGAGTGGAGGGGCCTCACCGGGGCCGAGGCAGCCGCACGCCTCGCCGCCGAGGGTCCCAACGAGCTCTCCCGCGCGGGGGCGCCCAGCCTCTGGCGCACCGTCGCCGAGGTCCTCCGGGAGCCGATGCTGCTGCTCCTGCTCGCGGCCGGCACGGTCTACCTCCTGCTCGGCGACCGGGAGGAGGCGCTGGCGCTCCTCTTCTCGGCGTTCGTCGTCATCGGCATCACGCTCGTCCAGGAGCGGAAGACCGAGCGGGCCCTCGCCGCGCTGCGCGACCTCACGAGCCCGCGGGCGCTCGTCGTGCGCGACGGCGCCCCGGTGCGGATCCCCGGGCGCGAGGTGGTCCGGGGAGACCTTCTCCTCGTCTCCGAGGGGGACCGGGTGGCGGCCGACGCGCGGCTCGTCGAGTCGGCCCACCTCGAGGCCGACGAGTCGCTCCTCACCGGCGAATCGGTCCCGGTGCGGAAGCGCCCCTCGCCGGAGGAGGTCCCGCCGGCGCCGCCCGGAGGTGACGACCACCCCTTCGTCTTCGCCGGCACGCTCGTCGTGCGCGGGCGCGGCCTCGCGCTCGTGGAGGCCACCGGCGCGCGCACGGCGATGGGGCGCATCGGGACGGCGCTCGCGACGATAGAGGTCGGGCGCACGCCGCTCCAGGCCGAGGTGTCGCGCCTCGTCCGGATCGTGGCGGTGGCGGGTCTCTCCGCCTGCGCCGCCGTGGTGCTCGTGCACGGGCTCCTGCGCGGCGCCTGGTTGCAGGGGTTCCTCGCCGGCATCGCGCTGGCCATGGCGGCGCTCCCGGAGGAGTTCCCGGTGGTGCTCACCATCTTCATGGCCATGGGGGCCTGGCGCATCTCCCGGAGCCGGGTGCTCACCCGGCGGCTCCCGGCCATCGAGGCGCTGGGAGCGGCCACCGTCCTCTGCACCGACAAGACCGGCACGCTGACCGAGAACCGGATGCAGGTGGCACGGGTCTGGGCGCCGGGCTGCCTGCACGTGGTGGACGGCAGCCCGGTCCCGGAGGCGGCGCAGGCGGTGGTGGCGCTCTCCATCCTGGCGAGCCCTCCCGAGCCCACCGACCCGATGGAGAAGGCCTTCCACGCGCTGGGGCGGGAGGCGCTCCCCGGCGGCGGGCGGGTCCAGGAGGGGCGGCGGCTCGTCCGGGAGTGGCCGCTCACGGCGGCCCGGCTCGCCGTGGCCCACGCCTGGCGACCCGGGGACGGCGGGCCAGGACAGGGGACGGTGGAGGTGGCGGTGAAGGGGGCGCTGGAGGCGGTGGCCGACCTCTGCCACCTCGACGGCGCGGCCCTCGCCGAGGTCCGGGCCCACGCCGCCGAGATGGGGGCCGACGGGCTGCGGGTGCTGGCGGTCGCGCGCGGGGTCGTCGACGAGGGGGCGCTTCCCGACGACCTGCACGACCTGACGTTCGCCCTCTCCGGCCTCGTCGGGCTCGCCGACCCGCTGCGCCCCGGAGTCCCGGAGGCGGTGGCCGAGTGCGCCGGCGCCGGGATCCGGGTGGTGATGGTGACCGGGGATTCTCCCGAGACCGCCCGCGCCATCGCGCGGCAGGCCGGGCTGCCCGTCGCCGTCCCGCCGGTGACCGGCCCGGAGCTGGACGCCCTCGCGCCCGACGCGCTCGCCGCGCGGGCCCGCGACGCCGACGTGTTCGCGCGGGTGGTCCCGGAGCAGAAGCTCACGCTGGTCCGGGCGGCCCGGGCCGACGGCGCGATCGTGGCCATGACCGGCGACGGGGT
>DAOMFN010000212.1:0-4653 GCA_035429785.1 Anaeromyxobacteraceae bacterium | reverse complement strand
AGCCCGCCCGCGCCGAGCCCCACCGCCACGCGGCCGCGCGAGAGCCGGAGCTCCAGGCGCGGCGGCGGGCGGCTTTCGGGGAGGTCTCCGGGCACGGGTTACTTCTGCTGGGCGACCTCGGCAGGCTCGCGGCGGTGGACGGTGAGGGTGCGGCGCGACTGGAACTCCTCGTCCTCGCGCGCCACCACGGTCACGGTGTTGTTCCCGGGCTTCAGCGGGACGTCGGCCTCGAAGGCGACCTCGCCGGTCTTGCCCTCGGGGACGACCTTGAAGAAGACCTTCTGGTCGTTCACGAACACGAAGAGGTCGCGGATGCGCGTGGAGGGGCTCCCGGGCGGGATGCTGGCGGTCCCGGTGAGCTTCATCCGCTCGCCGTCCACCCGGGCCGGGCCGCGGGAGGTGTCGGGGCTCACCGCGATGCGGGGCGGCTCGCGCTGCCAGACGCGGGTGATGGTGCCCTCGCGCTTGCCCTTCGCGGGCTGGACCTCGTCGGCGGCGACGAAGCCGAAGCGTCCCTTCTCCCACTCGACCCGGTAGAACTCGCCCACCCGGGCGTTCACCGGGAGCACGGCGCCGCGCGAGGCCTCGGCGAGCACCGGGGCGGTGGCGGCGGCGCCGGACCGGACCGGGGCGAGGAGCGCCTGGACCTTCACCGAGCCGGAGGCGGGCTGGCGCGCGAGGACCTGCGAGGAGAGCGGGATCTCCAGCTTCTCCGACACGTACTCCTCGAGCTTCTCGTCCACGACCGTGAGCCGCAGCGGGATGGCGTCGAGCTTGATGCCCTTCTTCACCTCGAGCTCGAGCACCGCCGACCGGGTCTCGCCGGGGGGGATCGCGCCGAGCACGGCGCGCCCCTTCTTGATGAAGACCTTGTCGTCGCCCAGGTTCTTGAGGGAGACGAAGGTCTTGTCGCCGCTCGGCCCGGACCCGGCGTTCCTCACGTCGACGCGGAGCGCGACCTCCTCGCCGCGGCCGAGCAGGCCGTCGCCGTCGCCCCGGGCCTCGTCGTCGGCCTGCCAGGTGAAGGCGAAGAGCGGCCGGGGAAGCTCCACCACCTCGAGGCGGGTGCGGGTGTCGGGCCAGGTGGCGCCGGAGTCGTCCTCGAGGTGCAGGGTCACGAGGTCGAGGCGGCTCTCCATGCCCTTCGGCACGCGCAGGGGGACCGTCCAGCTGCGCTGGCCGCCGGGCGGGATGGCGCCGAACACGAACTCGCGCCGGTCGAGGAAGGGGGCGTTCTCGGTGCGGGTCCAGCCGCGCAGGCGCGAGACGGGCGCGTCGCCCTCGTTCTTGACGGTGACCACCCAGGGGACGGTCTCGCCGGCCTTCACCGGCTTCCCGTCGGCGGGGGAGAACGTCGCCACCGGGCGGGGCGTGCCCTTCGACGGCGCGCCGGCGCTCCAGTCGACGCCGAGCTGGGCGAACCGCGCCTGCAGGCGCTCCTGCTCCTGCGCCCGACGCTCCTCCACGAGACCGCGGGCGGCCTCGAGCTGCCGGGCGCGGTCGGGGTAGGGGGCCCGGGCGAGCAGGTCCTTCGCGAAGCGGATCTGGTAGTCCTCCACGAGCTCGTCGGGGTTGGCGTCGGCCTCCTCGTCCTCGAGCTGCGCGGGGGTGAGCTCCGGGTCGTCGGACCCGGCCTTGCGGGCCTCCTCGCGGGCCTCCTTCTTCAGCGCCTTGGCGACGAAGTCCTCCTTCTCGTCGAGGAGGTACCGGAGCTCGAGGGGGGGCTTCTCGGCGACCTTGCGGGGCTCGCCCTTGCGCGCCTCGGCGCCGAGCAGCGGGTTCTTGAAGTGGTGGTCGAGGTCGGCCTCCCCCATCGACCGGGGCGGCGCGAACCAGTTCACCGCGTCGGGCAGGGCGCGGCCCGGCTGCAGGTGCACGTCCGGGGTGATGCCGACCTCCTGGATGGAGACGTCGCCCGGCGTGAGGTACTGCGCGATGGTGAGCTTGAGCGCGGCCTCCTCGCCGGCGTGGGCCGGGTCGCTGAAGTCGTAGAGCACCTGCACCGAGCCCTTGCCGAAGGTCTGCCGCCCGGCCACGAGCGCCCGCCCGTTGTTCTTCAGCGCGCCGGCCACGATCTCGCTCGCCGAGGCCGACGCGTTGTTCACGAGGACCACGAGGGGAAGCTGGGCGTAGTCGTTGCGGTCGGCCTTGGCCTCCTTCACCTCGTGGATCTGGCGCCGGTCGCCCTCGCCGACGGTCTTCACGATGACCCCCTCGGAGAGGAAGAGGTCGGAGACCGAGATGGCCTGCTCGAGGAGGCCGCCCGGGTTGCCGCGCAGGTCGAGGATGAGCCCCTCGAGCTTCCCGCCGGCCGCGGCCGCCTCGGCCTTCTGGGCCTCGAGGGCGCGCTGGATGTCGCGGGTGGTGTTGGCGGAGAACTGGGCCACCTTCACGTAGCCCACGTTCTTGTCGAGCAGCTTCGCGAAGGGGACGGTCTCGACGTTGATGACCTCGCGCACGACCGCGAGGCGCCGCGGCTCGGCGCCGGGCTTGCCGACGGTGACGTTCACCCGGGTGCCGGGCTTGCCGCGCAGCCGGTCCACCGCCTCCTGCACGTCCATGTTGATGGTGGACTGCTCCTCGATGCGCGAGATGACGTCCTTGGCCCGGATGCCGGCCCGCTGCGCCGGGGTGTTCTTCAGCACCTTCATCACGGTGAGGTTGCCGTCGCGGACGCCGATGACGAAGCCGAGCCCGCCGAACTCGCCGCGGGTCTGCAGGCGCATCTCCTTGAAGTGCTTGGGCTCGAGCAGGACCGAGTGGGGGTCGAGCGTCTGGAGCATGCCGTTCGCCGCGGCGTACTCGACGTCGCCCAGGTTCTTGTGGGCGACGAGGTTGTCCTGCACGAAGTCCATGATCTCGGCGAGCTTCTGCCGGAAGCTGAAGATCGAGTTCACGTCGGAGACGTCGAAGTCGCGGGACTTCTCGCCGACCGTGACCTTCACCTTGCCCGCGCCGACGTCCCCCTCCACCATGACCTCGGCGACGGTCTTCTCCACCGAGCCGAGCGAGCCGGCGAGCATCGAGCGCGGGTTCACGCGGCGTGGATCGACGTAGTTCTCCTGCACGGCGAGCACGACCTTCGTGACCACGGGCAGGGTCTTCAGCCGGTACCCGGGCTCGGGCTCGCGCGAGCCGTCCTCGCCGGTGGGCGCTCCGGCGTGTGCCCCCATGGAGGCGACGGCCGACGGGCCGGTGGGGCCCGGCGGGACCGGCCGGTGGGCGAGCGCGAAGGAGATCCCGGCCGCGAGCGCGAGCGCGACGGCCGCGGACGCGGCGAGACGAAGGAAGCTCTTCATGTGGGGACGGTTCCTCGGGCGGTCGAAAAAGACCGTCCTTTTCGGGAGGATAGGTGCAGCGGAGCGGGGGTGCAAGGAGATCGTCCTCCGGGGGGGCGCGCGGGAGGCGCACCCCGGGAAAACCGGGCCGGAAGCCCCGCCATTCCGCTATACAACCGGCCGCATGTCGCTCGACCGGAAGACCGCGGGGAGCCCCCTCGTGCGGGACGCCTCCGACCTCGTGGCCTGGTTCCGCGAGCGGGAGCGCCCCGCCGGGGCCTGGAAGGTGGGGATCGAGTTCGAGGCCGTGCCCCAGGTGGTCGGGACCGTGGACCCGGTTCCCTACGACGGTCCGCGCGGGATCGAGGCGGTGCTCCGGGCCTACTCGCGCTGGGGCTACGAGCCGTTCGAGGAGAACGGCCACGCCATCGCGGCACAGAAGGGCGGTCTCACCGTCTCCATCGAGCCCGGAGGGCAGGTGGAGCTCTCCGGACGCCCCTTCCAGGACGTCCACGCGGTGGCGGAGGAGCTCGACCGCCACCTGGAGATCGGGCGGGCCATCGGCGCCGACCTCGGGATCGAGTTCCTGGCCACCGGCTACCGCCCCTGGGGCACCCCGGCGACCGCGCGCTGGGTCCCGAAGGAGCGCTACGGGGTCATGCGCCCGTTCCTGGCGGCGCGGGGCCGGCTCGCGCCGGACATGATGTCGATGACCGGCTCCGCCCAGGCCTCCTTCGACTTCGGCTCGGAGCGGGACGCGGCCGAGAAGCTGCGCGTCGCGCTCGCGGCCCAGCCCGCCGTGGTGGCGCTCTGCGCCAATTCACCCATCGTGAACGGGCGGGAGTCGGGGTGGCAGAGCTTCCGCACCGAGGTCTGGAACCACACCGACCCGGCCCGCTGCGGGGTCCTGCCCTTCGCCTTCGAGCCGGGGTTCGAGGAGGACGCCTACCGCCGCTACGTGGAGTGGGCCCTCGACGTGCCCATGGTGTTCCTGCGCCGCGACGGCCGCTACCTCGACACGGGCGGGGCGACCTTCCGCCGGTTCCTCGAGGCCGGGATCGCGGGCCACCGCCCCACGCTCGCCGACTGGGAGGACCAGCTCTCGGTGCTCTTCCCCGAGGTGCGGATGAAGGGCGTGGTGGAGGTGCGCGGGGCCGACGGCGTGCCCCCGCCGCTCGTGAAGGCGATCGCCGCCTTCTGGAAGGGCATCCTCTACTCCCGGGAGTCGCGCGACTGGGCCTGGGACCTCGTCCGGCGCTTCACGCTGGCGGAGCGGGTGGCCCTGCGCGACGCCGCGGGGCGCGAGGGGCTCCGGGCCCGCACCCCCGACGGGCGGACGCTCGCGGCGCTGGCGGCCGACCTCGTGGAGGCGGCC
>DAOMFN010000211.1:0-4667 GCA_035429785.1 Anaeromyxobacteraceae bacterium | reverse complement strand
AGGTCGGGGAAGCCGGTGGCGACGGGGATGGTGATGCTCGGGAGCGGACCCGATGGCGCGAGCCCGGTGGGCGACACCGTCAGCCGGTCGAGGGTGTTGCTCATCGAGTTCGCCACCCAGAGGTCGGCTCCGCGCCAGGCGAAGGCGATGGGGCCGCCCTCGTCGAGGGCCAGCGGTGCACCCACCGGGACGCCCGCCGCAGTGACTCCCTGGAGCGCGTTCGTGTTGAAGCAGGCGGCGTAGACCGCCGGCGGGCACTGGCTGCCCAGGCAGCACAGCCCGCCCGAGCAGCTCTCCCCGGACGCGCAGGCGCGGCCGACGGCCCCGCAGTGCAGGGGATCGCTCTGGAGAGAGATGCACCGCCCGTCGAGGGCGACCTCGCCCGCGGCGCACACCACCTGCGACGTGCAGGCGGGGAGCCCGGCGGCGAGCGCCACGGCGAGAAGGGCGTGGACGGCGTGGGCGGCGACGGCGCGGGCGGCGGCGGGCCGGGACGAGGGGGCGAGGGGCGAGGGCACGTTCATCTCTCCTGCGAGGACCCGACCCCGATCGTGACGAGCAGGGTGCGGGAGGGTAGGGGGTAGCCGAAACCGTCCTGGAGCGTCTGGTCGTCGAGGAGGTTCTTCACCTCGGCGGCGAGGCGGATCTCCGGGTTCCGGAGGATGCGAACGAACGCCCCGGCGTTCACGACCAGGCCCGCGGGGACGGAGTGGATGTTCCGGGAGTCGAGGTACTGGGTCCCGACGTATTGGGCCTCGAGGTGCCCCCCGGCCGTGCCCGGGTCCACCGAGACGCGGGCGAAGGCGCGGTTGCGGGGGCGCTGGGGCAGTCGCTTGCCCACCACGCCGGGGACGCCGCGGAGCACCTCGGTGGCCATGAAGGTGTAGGCGAGCTGCCCCTGGAGCCCCCAGAGGTCGCGAGCCGCCGCGGTGAGGAGCTCCACCTCCAGGCCCGCTGCCGACGACCGGAGCGAGTTCTGCGGCTTGAAGGAACCCGGGGAGAGCCCGTTCTCGTAGACGATGAGGTCGTCGTAGAGGGCCCCGAACCCTCCCAGGCTCCCCCGTCCCAGCGGGCCGTCGTACACGACCGCCCCGTCCACGCTCCAGGCGACCTCGGGACGGAGGTCGGGGTTGGGCTCGAAGGGGCCCTGGACGAGGTACAGCTCGGAGAAGCTCGGAGGGCGGAAGGAGCGGCCGGCGCTGGCCCGGACCGAGACCGGCCCGGCGACGCGCGCCGAGGCGCCGAGCTTCGCCGAGACCCCGACGTACGGCCCCACCGCGTCCACGCGCACGGCGGGCGACACGCGCAGGGCCTTGTCGCCGAAGGTGAGATCGTCGGACACCCAGCCGGCGAAGGTGGGGCGGGAGTGATCCCCGCTCGCCGTGGAGTCGAGCCGCTCCGCCGAGGCCAGCGCACCCGCCGTGAGGAGGCTCGGCCCCGCCTCCCAGGAGACGCGCCCCTCCGCGCCGCCCGCGGCGTCGCTCTGGTCGGTGGTCCCCGCCGTCCCGGACGCGGCGGTGTACACGTCGAGCGTCTCCAGCCGCCCCGAGGCGATCGCCTCCACGGTGAGCCCCGACGCGGCGAGCCGGGACCAGCGCAGTGCCCCGGAGAGACGGCCCCCCCGCTGCCAGTCGGACGGGGTGGGCGCGGCGGGCACGCCGGGCAGCTGGCGCCAGCCCCAGGAGGCCTGGAGCACCCCGTCGAGCCGGTCGTCGCCCGGGGTCCACCGCCCCTTCACGAGGAGCCCGCCCTGCGCGGCGGCGGCGTTCTCACGGACCTGCTCGACGAGCGGGCTGCCGGGGACCGACGGATCGGCCGGCGTCCGGTACGGGAAGTCTCCCTGCGTGGTGCCCCCGGTGGCGGCGGCCAGCACGGCCCAGCGCTCGCCGCCGATGCCCACGTCGGCCACCGCGCTCGCCGTGCCGAAGGAGCCCCCGGTGACCTCGGCTCCCCAGGCACCGGCCACGGCCGGGAGCGTGACCACGTTCACCGCGCCGCCCAGCGCGCCGGCGCCGAAGTAGGCCCCCTCCGCGCCCCGGACCACCTCCACCCGGTCCACCCAGTGGAGGGGGATGGAGGAGAGGTCCACGCCCCCGCCCGCCGCGGTGTCGAGGGGGATGCCGTCGAGCAGCACCCGGACGCCGGCGGCGTTCGAGCCGCGGATGGAGACGGTGGTGAGCTGTCCCAGCCCGCCGGAGCTGCGGATGGCGACGCCGGGCGCGGTGGCGGCGAGCTCGGCCACGCCCTTCAGCTCGCCGGCGAACCGGTCGGCCTCGACCACGGTGGCCGACGCGGTGGGGTCCTGCGGCGCGGGGGCACGCGGGAGCGTGATCACCACCTCGTCGAGGACCACGGGGGGAGGTCCCCCCTCGCCGCGGGCCGCCCGGCCCCATGTCACGGCGAGTGCAATGAGCACCCGTCGCGCGCGCGTGAGTCGCATCGTCCTTCGCGTCTCCTTCGGACGCGGGACCGCGGCCGCGAGAAATTCGCGGCCAGGCCCGGGGGGAGGTCTCCTGGCTTCCGGGGGGCGGCGTCGAGCGCCGTCGGGGCCTGCCACCTTCCCGCCGCGCGGTGCGCGGCAGTGGCGACGTCCTGCAGGCTCCTCTTCCCCGGCTACAGTGGCGGGACCGCGCCGGACTTCGACCGGCTTCCCTGATCCCCCGGGCGGAAATGTGTTTCCCTCGTAGCCCCTGCGGCTCCGGAGTGTCAAGGACCGGCGACCCCGGCCGTTGCACCCCTCCCGGTGGAGGAGTAGACCGGTCGCGTGATCCGCCTTCGCATCCTCGCCTTCCTGCTCGCGATTCCGCTCGCGCTCGCGTCCGGCTGCACCCTGGTGCCGGAGACGGGCACCGGCTCCTGGGCCTCGGTCCGGGTGGCGAACCTCGCCCCCGACCTCGCGGCCATCGACTTCTGCTTCGCCGCGCAGGGCACCGGGAACTTCCTCGGCCCGCAGATGATGGCGAAGGGGGAGACCGGGGGCCTCCAGTACGCGAACCCGTCGCGGCAGGTGGGCTGGTACGGGCTGCTGCTCACCGGCACCTGGGTCGTGCGCATCGTGCCGGCCGGCGCCACGAGTTGCTCCGGACCCATCGTGCCCGACGCGACGATCTCCCTCTCCGAGGGGCTGAGCTACACGGTCGCGGTCACGGGCCTCGCCACGAGCACGTCCGCGCCCCACTCCACGTACACCTGGGGCGACGACACCGCAGCCCCGGGCGGGCAGGTGCTCGTGCGCTTCGTCAACGCGGCGATGGCGAGCGCCACGTCGGGCTCGGCGCCGCTCGACGCCGGGACGGGCGCGCCGGCGGCGTTCCGGCCGCACTTCCGCAACGTGATCTTCCCCGGCCCGGCCGCCCCGTCCTCCACCGTGGACGCGAACGGCTACGCCACGATCGCTCCGGGCGACCTCGCCGTGGGAACGACGACGGTGACCGCCTGCCTCTCCGGGGTGGCCCCCGGCCCCACCACCTGCCCCGTCTCCGACGTCTGGGCCGGCCCGCCGATGCCGGCCCTCTACGCGGGGACGCTCTTCGCGGTGGGAGGGACGCCGACGGCGCCCTGGCGGATGGTCACCTGTCTCGACAACGTGCCGGGGCCGGTCCCGAACTTCTCCTGGTGCCTGTAGCGAGATCCCCGGGCGGGACGCCCGGCGGGACGCCCCGGTCTTTCTCTTGCGCCGGGACTCGCATTCCCCTAGCTTGCCGGCACGCTCCCGGGCCTTCCCGGGGCCGGTTTTCTCTTCGAAGTGGCCTCACGAACGTGGTCGAAGACTCGCATTTTCGTGGCAGCGACGACGCGCCGCACCTTTCGGCCCCCGATTCCACTGGAGGTTTCATGCGCAAGATCGCCATCCTGTCCCTCGCCCTCTTCGCCGCCGCGTGCGGCAGCTCCTCCGACCCGGTGCCCACCGCAGAAAGCATCACCGGGACCGTCGGCGGCGCCGCCTTCACGTCCGCCTCGCAGCTCGCCATGACGAAGGCCAGCAACGCGTGCGAGATCGCGCTCGCCCCGGTTCCGCTGGGCGTTTCGCTCGCCCTCGTCAACGTCTCGGACGTGGCCGGAACCTGCACCCAGGCCGATCAGGGCTGCCTCTCCAACAGCCGGAACCTCCAGCTCTTCATCGCGAAGGTGCACGTCCCGAACGCCACGTTTCCGAACTCGGACGCTCCGCCGTTCACGACGGGCACCTACACCTATGCGGACGTCGCCAACTTCGATCCCACCACCCTCCTCCCGGATCCCGTGACCGGCAACATCTCGATCTTCACCGGCGCGGTTGAGGCCTTCTCCACGGCGCCGGTCTGTGACACCACGGGGTACTACCTGATCTCTTCGGGGACGATGACCGTTACCAGCGTGGCGGGCTCGACGATCTCCGGCACCGTCAGCGTCAACCTGGTCGTGCCAGGCACCACCACGGCTGCTGGGACCCTCTCCGGCACCTTCACCACGGCGAACATCTGCACCGACACCTCGGGCATGACCGCTTGCCAGATGCTGAACGGAATCCTCCCGTCCGTTCCGTGACCTGGATCCGGCGTCCGAAGGACATCCTGTAGCCCTCTGACGGTGTGAATCGGGGCCCGGCGCGCGCTCGCGTGCCGGGCCCCTCTTCTTTCACGGGCGCCGCGGGCCGGCCGTCGGCGCGGTGGCCGCCTGCTCCGGCC
>DAOMFN010000210.1:0-4671 GCA_035429785.1 Anaeromyxobacteraceae bacterium | reverse complement strand
CCGGCGACCTCCAGCGCGGGGAGCTCCCGGAGGGCCGCCACCAGCGCCGGCGCCTCCTCCGCCGCACATCCGCCCTTCGTCGCCTCGCCGGCCAGGTTGACCTCCACGAGCACCCGGGCCCGCGCGCCGGCCTTCTCCCAGCGCTTCGCGATCTCCCGCCCCAGCTCGACCCGGTCCACGGTGTGGACGAGCGCCACGCGGCCGGCGAGGTACTTCACCTTGTTCGTCTGGAGGGACCCGACGAAGTGCCAGCGCAGGCCGGCGAGGTCGGCGAGCGCGTCGGCCTTCTCCCTCCACTCCTGGACGTAGTTCTCGCCGAAGTCGCGCTGGCCGGCGGAGAAGGCCTCGCGGATCGCCTCCGCCGGCTGCGTCTTCGAGACCGCGACGAGCGTCACGCCGGACGGGATCCGGGCCCGCACCGCGGCGAGGCGCGACGCGATGCCGCCGGGGGCCCCGCCACCACCGTCCGCTCCGGCCGATGCGGTCACGGCGCTCCCCACGGCAGGGACAGCCCGAGGCGCGCGAGCACGGCCAGGGTCTCGACGAGAGGCAGCCCGACCACGTTGCTCACGCTGCCGGCGACCCCGCGCACGAGGGATCCGCCCGCCCCCTGCAGCGCGTACGCGCCGGCCTTGTCGAGGGGCTCCCCGGTCGACACGTACCAGGAGATGCGCTCCTCGGAGAGCGTGGCGAAGCGCACCGCCGTGCTGACCACCAGGGACTCCTGCCGCGACCCGTCCGCCGCCTCCGGGACGGCGCGGGCGTGGACGCCGGTGAGCACCACATGGGTGCTGCCCGAGAGGGCGCGCAGCATGCGGCGCGCGTCCTCCACGTCGGCCGGCTTGCCCAGGACCTCGCCGGAAAGGACCACCGCGGTGTCGGCCGCGAGCACGATCTCGCCCGGGGAGCAGGGTACGGCCAGCGCCTTCTCGCGGGCGACGCGGCGCACGTAGGCGGTGGGGTCCTCGCCCGGGTGGACCGACTCGTCGATCTCCGCCGGTCGCACCTCCGCCGACACGCCCGCCGACGCGAGGAGCTCCCGACGGCGCGGGCTCTGTGAGGCCAGGACGAGGCGCATTTGACGAGGGGGCCGGGACATTGCTACCACGATCTGGACCATGGAGCCCCGCGACCTCTTGCAGGAGCTGGAGCGCAAGGTGCGGGAGCTCCAGGCCTTCAACGACATCGGCCGGACCCTGGCCGGCACCCTCGACATCCACGAGGTGCTCGCCCTCATCATGCAGAAGGTGAGCGAGGTGCTGCGCCCCGGCCACTGGTCGCTGCTCCTCGTGGACGAGGAGCGGCGGGACCTCGTCTTCGAGATCGCCGTGGGAGAGGGGGCCGAGCGGCTGAAGGACATGCGCCTCCCGCTCGGCGAGGGGGTGGCGGGGAGCGTGGCCTCCACCGGTGCGCCGCTCCTCGTGCCCGACGTGCGGAGCGACCCGCGGTTCGCGGCCCGCTTCGACGACGCGTCCGGCATCGTCACCGGCAGCCTGCTCGCCGTGCCGCTGCGGTCCAAGGGGCGGGTGCTCGGCGTGGTCGAGCTCGTGAACCCGCGGGGCGGCCACCCCTTCGACGCCGCCGACCTGCGGACCCTGGAGGCGCTCGCCGACTACGCCGCCATCGCCATCGACAACGCCCGGGCCTACGAGCGCATCCGGGAGCTCACCCTGCGCGACGAGCACACCGGCCTCTACAACTCCCGCCACCTCTGGCGGCAGCTCGAGCTCGAGGTGGCCCGCACCGCCCGCACCGGCAGGCCCTTCTCGCTCCTCTTCGTGGACCTCGACCGCTTCAAGCAGGTGAACGACACCCGCGGCCACCAGGCCGGCAGCGCGGTCCTCCAGGAGGTCGGCGCGCTCATCCGCGCCAGCATCCGGACCATCGACGTCCCGGTCCGCTACGGCGGCGACGAGTTCGTGGTGCTGCTCCCCGAGACCGACCGCGTGCGCGGGCGCCTCGTGGCGGAGCGCATCCGCAAGGCCATGGAGGACGCGGTCTTCCTCCAGGGGTCCGGCCACGAGGTCCGGACGACCGCCAGCCTGGGGCTCGCCACCTGCCCCGACGACGGGGACACGGCCGAGAAGGTCGTGCAGGCGGCGGACGCCGCCATGTACCGGGTGAAGGAGCGCTCCCGGAACGGCGTGGCCCAGGCGGGCGTCGACTGACCTACCGGTCCTGCACGGCGACGCCGCCGCGGAGGAGGGCGTCGTTCACCTTCACGTTCGCGCCGTCGCGCAGCGTCTTCAGCCAGGCGGCCTCGACCTCGGCCTGGCGGCGGGAGCCGAGCCGGGCCGCGACCTCGTCCTTCTGCTTCTCGTACTGGGCCGGATCGGGGCGCTGCCGCTCCTTCACCTGGGCCACGACCGGACCGGCCTCGGTGGCGTAGACCGCCGGCAGGGTCTGGCCGGCGGCGGTGGCCGCGGCGGCCGCCGCGTAGAGCTCGGGAGCGACCCCGAGCCCGGCGACCGGGCTTCCCGTGGGATTGAAGAGGCCGGTGTCCCGGGCCACGACCGGCTGGCCGCCGAGCGTGGGGCCGCCCTTCTTCGCTCCTGGAGCCGCCGGCGGGAAGAGGGCCTCCAGCTTCTTGCCGCCCTTGGCCTGCGCGAGCGCCTCGGCGGCGCGCCTGTTCGCGATCTTCTGTGCGGCCTCGATCTCGAGGACCTCCCGGGCGAGATCCTTCTCGACGTCCTTCAGCGGGACGACCCGGCCCTCCTCGACAGCCTCGACCTGGATGACGTGCCAGCCGAAGCGGGTGCGCACCGGGGCCGACACCTCGCCGGGCTTGAGCGCGAAGGCCGCGTCCTCGAAGGGCTTGGCCATGAGCCCCGGGCCGAACGTGCCCAGGTCGCCTCCCTTGTCCTTCGTGGCGGAGTCCTCGGAGGCCTGCTTCGCCACATCGGCGAACGGCTCCTTCTTCACCCGCTCGGCGAGGGCCTCGGCCTTCGCCCGGGCCTCCGCCTCCTGGCCCGCGGGGGCGCCTTCCGGCACCCGCACCAGGATGTGGCGGGCCTTCACCTTCTTCTTCTGCTCCCAGCGGGAGGGGTTCGCGTCGTAGGCCTTCTGGATGCGCGCCGCGTCGGCCTTGAGGAGGGCCGCCACCTCGGCGTCCGTCACCTTGACCTCCTTGCGGGCGTCCGCGATGGGGAAGCGCACCCACTCGAGGTTCACCCGGTCGGCGTCGGCGGCCCAGGCCGCCCGGATCTCCTCCTCGGGAACCACGGCCCCCTCGCGCAGGAGGGCCATCATCTTCTGCAGGAGGAGGTCCTCGGTGAGCTTCTCCTCGAACCGCTGCTCGGAGCCGTAGGACTGCCGGACGGCGCGCCGGTAGAGCTCGATGTCGAAGCGGCCGTCGGTCTGGAAGCCGGGGATGGCCCAGACGACCTTGTTGATCTCGTCCGGCGTGACCCGGAGCCCGCGCCGCTTCGCCTCCTGCACGACGAGCACCCGGTCGACGAGCTGGTTCATCGCCACGTTCCGCAGGCCGAGCTGGTCGGCGAGCTCGCGGGTGAAGCTCTGCCCCATGCGGGCCTGGTAGGTCCGGAAGAGGTTCGCGTAGGCTTCCTCGTAGTCGGCCGGGGCGACGACGTAGCCGTCGACCTCCACGGCGGAGTGGGCGGCGAGGGTGTCCACCTGGCATCCCTGCGAGCCGGGGCCGAAGCTGACCACGAAGACGATGATGATGATGCCGAAGAGCACGTAGGTGAGCGCGCTGCGGCTCTTCTGGCGAAGGATGTCCAGCATGGGTAGAGGCACTCCCCCTGGGTGGGCTTTTCCCCGCGACGGGCGGTCGCGGCGGGGTTGAACAACTAGGTCGACAAGCGCTAAAATGCAAGGGATTTCGAGGTCTGGGCGGGCGACGGGGGCGGGGTGGGGCAGGAGCCGAATTGCTGGCACTTCTGAAGCGGTACCGGGAAGTCATCGTCGTGGTGGTCCTCGCGGTCGTGCCGCTGGGCGTCTTCTTCGCCCACGCGCGACACCCGAGCGACCGGACCGCGCTCGATCGGCTCGTCCTCGTCGCGACGAGCCCCATCGAGAAGGCGGTCGACTGGTCCATCACCGGGGTCCTCGAGGGCTGGCAGCGCTGGGTCTGGCTGCGCGGAGTCGAGCGCAACGCCCGGGAGCTCTCGCGCACCGTGAACGAGCTGCGCGCGGAGAACGCCGAGCTCCTCCAGCTCCGCGCCGAGAACGAGCGGCTCGAGCGCCTGCTCGGCTTCGCGCGCTCCCGCCCGGCCGACCGCATGGTGGGCGCGCGGATCGTGGGGACGCGCATGGACCCGAAGGGGCTGCAGCTCGTCACCATCGACCGCGGCGGCGAGGACGGCGTCCGCCGGATGATGCCGGTCGTCACCGCCGGCGGCGTGGTGGGGCGCGTCCACACCCTGGGTGCGCGAAGCGCCGACGTCCTCCTCCTCTCCGACCGCAACAGCTCCATCGCCGTGCGCGTCGAGCGCTCCCGCGCCCGCGCCAACGTCCGCGGCCTCGGCGCCCCGGGGCCGTGCAAGCTCGAGTACGCGCTCCGATCCGACGACCTCGCCGAGGGCGACGAGCTCGTCACGTCGGGCACGGACGGCGTCTTCCCCCGGGGGCTCCCGGTGGGCCAGGTCACGCGCATCAAGCGAGGCGGGCACGGGCTCTACCAGGCCGCGGAGGTGGTCCCGGCGGTCGACG
>DAOMFN010000209.1:1501-4686 GCA_035429785.1 Anaeromyxobacteraceae bacterium | reverse complement strand
AGCTTCTCCTTCTCCATGGCCTCGAGGAGCCGGTTGAACGAGGAGAACCCGTGGTCCCGCTCGTCGAAGTCGGGCTCCTTGCGGACGATGGCGGCCTTGATGGCCGACGGGTTGAGCGGCGCGGTCGCCTTGGCGAGAAGGGACGCGGCGGCCTCGCGGGCCACCTCGGGGATGACCTTCTCCTTCGGCGTCTCGCGCTCGCCGTCCTTCTCCCGCTCCCCGCCGCGATCGCGCCCGGCGCCGTCGCGCCGCCGCTGGCCGGGTCCGCGCAGGTACATGAACTCGTCGCAGGCCTTCACGAAGAGCGGGCTCGTGGCCTCCTTCACGGCCATCCCGATCACCGTCCGGTCGTTCTCGCGCAGCTTGTGGGCGAGCGGGCAGAAGTCGGAGTCGCCCGACGCGATGACGAAGGTGTCGATGTGCTCGCGCAGGTAGCAGAGCTCGAGCGCGTCGATGACGAGCCGCACGTCGGCGCCGTTCTTCCCGCTCCGGGTGGAGGGGGGCACGTCGATGAGCTCCACGCCGAGGTCGTGGAGCCGGGCCGCGGCGGCGGCGAAGCGCCCCCAGTCGGCGTAGGCCCGCCGGAAGACCACCTTGCCCTTCTCGAGCAGGGTGTCGATGGCCGGCTGGAGGTCGAACGCCTCCGGCGCGATGCCGGTGCGGGTGACCAGGTTCTCGAAGTCCACGAACAGCGCGATGCGCTGGTCCTGCCCGTCTCGCTTCACTTTGTGTTCACCTCGTGCAGCAGAGCTCGACCTCGTCGGGGAGCTTGGGCACCGCCGCGGTCAGGTTCTCGTGGCCGTCGGCGGTCACGAGCACGTCGTCCTCGATGCGGATGCCGATGCCCCGGAGCTCCTCCGGGGCGCCGGCGTCGTCGGCCGCCACGTACAGGCCGGGCTCGACGGTGATGACGTTCCCGGGAACGAGGGCCCGGGACGCACCGTCGACGTGGTAGGCGCCCACGTCGTGCACGTCCATGCCCAGCCAGTGGCTGGTGCGGTGCATGTAGTACTTCTTGTACGACCCGTCGGCGATGCGCTCCTCCGGCGTGCCGGAGAGGAGCCCGAGCGCGATCATCCCCTCGACGAGCTTCCGGACGACGAGGTCGTGGATCCCGTCGATGGTGGCGCCGGGGCGCACCGCCTCGATGCCGGCGAGCTCGGCGGCGAGCACCACGTCGTAGGCCTTCCGCTGGGCCTTCGTGAACTCGCCGGAGACGGGGAAGGTGCGGGTCACGTCGGCGGTGTAGAGGCCGTACTCGCCGCCCGCGTCCACGAGGCACAGCTCGCCGGCCCGCAGCTCGGCGTTGCCCGCCCGGTAGTGGAGGATGGTGGCGTTCGGCCCCGCGGCCACGATGGTGCCGTAGCCGGGACCGCTGCCCCCGCGGCGGCGGAAGGCGTACTCGATCTCCGACTGCACCTGGTACTCGCGCGCGCCGGGACGGCCGTCGCGCATCGCGGCCATGTGGGCCTCGGCGGTGATCTCGGCGGCGCGGCGCAGCCGCTCGACCTCCTCCGGCGACTTCACCAGCCGGAGCTCGTGCAGCACCGTGCCCGGGTCGCGGACCACGTCGGGGGCGCGCACGCCGGTGCGGATGCGGGCGCGCAGCCGCTCGAGGATGCGCACCACCCGCTCGTCCCACTCGCGGGAGAAGCCGAGCCGGTACCAGAGCGTGCCGCCCCGGGCCAGGTACTCCTCGAGCTTCGCCTCCATCTCGCCGACCGGGTGGGCGGCGTCGGCGCCGTAGGAGGCCACCGCCCCCTCCACGCCGGCGCGGTAGCCGTCCCAGATCTTCCGCTCGCGGTTCTTGGGGCGTACGAAGAGGACGAGCTCCGACCTCCCCGGCTGCGGGTCGGCGTGGACGAGCGCGGCGCCGTCCGGCTCGTCGAAGCCGGTGACCCAGGCGAAGTCGGAGTCCTGGCGGAACGGGTGGTGGTTGTCGGCGTTGCGCCGCTTCTCGTCGGCGGCGGGGAGCAGCATGGCTCCCCCGCCCTGCGCGCGCATGGCGGCCTGGACGGCCGCCAGCCGGGCGGCGTGGATGGTGCGCTCGAACATGGGGCTCCCTTATAGCCGTTCCGTCAGGGCAGCGCCGCTCCGGTCCAGGAGAGGAACGCGGCCCGCTGGGCGGCGGTGGGCTCGGGCACGGGCTCGATCCAGGCCACCTCCTCGGGCGGCTCGGCGAGGGTCACCGCCACCTCGCGCAGCTCGTCGCGCCGGAACACGGTGAGGCGCAGCGTGCCCCCCGGACCGACCTGGCGCATGCGGTCCCAGAGCTGCCCCCGGTCCACCCGGAAGCCGCTCTCGGCCACGATCTCGTCCTCGGCGTAGAGCCCGGCCCGCTCGGCCGGGCCGCCCTGGCGCACCGTGCGCACCACGAGGCGGGGGCCGGCGGGGAGCTCCGCCCCCAGGAACCCCGCCCGTGGGTCGTCCCCGTCCTTGCGGGGCGGCGTGCCGCCCTTGTCGTCGATCGAGTGCCCGGTCCGCCGCCGCAGGCGCAAGCCCACGAGGTCGAGCCCGGCCTCGAGCGGCGCGGTGCCCCGCACGAACCGGTCGAAGAAGTCGCGCGCCGGGGCCTCGCCGAGCACGCGGGCGACGGCCTGCTCCACGCCGTCCTCGGGGAGGCCTCCCTCGCGGTGGAGCGCGTGAAGCTCGCGGAGGAGGCCATCGAGCGACCCGCCGGCCCGGCGCAGCGCGAGGTCGAGCGCGAGCGCGACGAGCTCGCCCTTCTGGTAGTAGGAGACCGCGCTGTTCGGTGCGTTCTCGTCGGGGCGGTAGTACTTCACCCAGGCGGTGAGGCTCGCCTCCTCCAGGCTCATCTTCGCCGCGCCGGGCTGCCGCGCGAGCGCCGTCCACTCCTCGCCGAGGTGCTCGAGCCAGGAGCGCGGGCTCGCGAGGCCGGTGCGCACCAGCGTGAGCCGGTCGTAGTAGCTCGTCACCCCCTCGAACCACCACAGGAGGCGCGTGTACTGCTCCCGGGAGTAGTCGTAGGGGGTGAGCGCGGCCGGGCGGAGCGACTTCACGTTCCACAGGTGGAGGAACTCGTGGGCGGCGAGGGCGAGGGTCTCCTCGTAGGCCTTGCGCGGGAAGAAGGCGGTTCGGGCCACGTCGAGGGTCGTGCTCCGCTCGTGCTCGAGCCCGCCGCGCCGCTTGTCCGAGAGGTGGACGAGGAAGAGGTAGCGGTCGTA
>DAOMFN010000209.1:0-1401 GCA_035429785.1 Anaeromyxobacteraceae bacterium | reverse complement strand
GACCTTCCAGCCGGGCGGAGGGACCACCTCGAGCTCCACCGGCTCGTCCACCCGCCCCTCGGCGTACAGGAACAGGTTCGCGCCGTTCCAGTAGCCGTGGGTGCCGTCGAGCTGGGAGGTGCGCACGGTGGGGTCGTTCGCGTAGACGCGGTAGCGCACCCGCACCCGGGGCGCCTCGCCGGCGTCCACTCGGAAGCGGTGCTTGTCGAGTCGGGTGACGGGCAGGCGGGTCCCCTCACCGTCGTCGGCCTCGATCCGCTCCAGGTGGCGGGCGAACTCCCGGACGAGGTAGCTGCCCGGGGTCCAGACCGGGAGCGCCAGCACCGGGGCCGGGCCGGGGCGGTCCAGGACCGCCTCCACCCCGAAGAGGTGGGAATGGGGCTCTTCCATCGTGACGCGGTAGCGCATGCGGGGAAGGAGACTAGCCGGAAAGGCCCCCACGATCACGGCCCGCTCGAGGCCCGGGGCTGGTAGTCTCCGCCGCCGTGGACCCCTACGGACTTCGACGCGTCGTCTCCCCGCCCGGCGTGCTGCCCCAGCGCGCCGACCGGCTCGACCCCGACCTCCCCCTCGGCGACGACGAGCTGTCGATCGACGCCGAGGCCCTCAACGTCGACTCCGCGAGCTTCCGGCAGATCGCCGAGTCGGTGGGGCGCGACCCCGGGCGCATCTCGGCCGAGATCCTCCGCATCGTCCGGGAGCGGGGCAAGATGCACAACCCGGTGACCGGCTCGGGCGGCATGCTCATCGGGCGGGTCCGCGAGGTGGGACCGCGCCACCCAGCCGCGGGCGACCTCTCCCCCGGCGATCGCATCGCCACGCTGGTCTCGCTCACGCTCACGCCGCTCCGGCTCGACGAGATCAGGGCGGTGCACCCGGAGATCGAGCGGGTGGACGTGCGGGGCATCGCCTACCTCTTCGCGACCGGCCTCTGGGCGCGGCTCCCGGCCGACCTGCCCGACGAGCTCTCGCTGGCCGCGCTCGACGTGTGCGGGGCGCCGGCGCTGGTGGCGCGCCACGCGCGGCGCGGGGCGCGCATCCTCGTCATCGGGGCCGGGAAGTCGGGCGCGCTCGTCTGCCAGCAGGCGAAGGAGTCCCTCGGCGGCACCGGCGAGGTCGTGGCGGCCGACGTGTCCGCGAAGGCGCTCGCCGACCTGCAGGCGCTCGGCGTCGTGGACCGCACGCTGCAGATCGACGCCACCCGCGGGGTGGAGGCGCTGCACAAGGCCGAGTCGGCCGGCGGGCTCTTCGACCTCGTCGTGAACTGCGCCAACGTGGGGGGCACGGAGATCTCGTCGCTCCTCCTCGTGCGCGACGGCGGAACCGTCATCTACTTCTCGATGGCCACGAGCTTCACGGCGGCGGCGCTCGGAGCGGAGGGCATCGGCAAGGACGCCACCC
>DAOMFN010000208.1:0-4687 GCA_035429785.1 Anaeromyxobacteraceae bacterium | reverse complement strand
CGTCCACCCCGCCCGCGGCCGCCGCACGGGCGGCGCGCTCCACCACGTCGAGGGGCACCGCCTCGGAGGAGCAGACCGCGAAGAGCCGCTCCGGACCCGACGTCCCGTCGAGGGCCACGCCGCCAGGCAGCGTCGTGCCCCCGCGAACGGCTGCGGGCCGGTCGCCCTCGGGCGGGAAGAGCCGGGAGAAGTCGCCCTTCCCGTCGACGGAGACGAGCCAGAGCTGGCACGGCGAGCCGGCCGCCACGCGGAAGCGGAGCAGCGCCGACGGAGGGACCGTCTCCCCGTCCGACAGCGCCCGGGCGCCGCCCTCGCCCCCCGCGAAGGCCTGCAGGGAGAGGGCCGTGCCCTTCACGCCCAGGTGGTCGGCGGGAGGGAGGGGCGAGACGAGGAGGAGCGCCGCCGCAGCGGCGAGCCCGCCGGCGGGGAGGAGCCAGGCGAGGACGCGGGAGCGGCGGCGTCCGCCGGCCTCGCAGACCCGGTCCACCGTGCGCGGGTAGACGTAGCGGACGAAGTGCTCCCCCTCGCTCGCCATGCGGGCGAGCCGCTCCGCGCACGCGGCGCAGGCGCGGAGGTGCTCTCCCAGCCCCGAGCGCCCCGGGTCGAGCAGGTGCAGCTCCAGCGCGAGCTCGGAGGCGTGGGGGCTCACGGGGACGCCTCGTCCGCCGCGGCGTCGGAGGAGCCCGTGCGGAGCAGGAACTTCCGGGCGTTCTCCACGAACCGGTTCAGCTTGCGGGAGACGGTGCGCCGCGAGATGCCGAGCGCCCCCGCGATCTCCTCGTGCTCGAGCCCGTCGACGAGGACGCCCACGGCCACCGCCTGCGTCTCCTCGTCGAAGCGCTGCAGCACGGCCTGGGCGAGCTGGCGCTCCGGGAAGGCCTCCGGGCCGGCTCCCTGCGCGCCCGGCAGCACGTCGAGGTCCTCCGAGAGCCCGTCCTGGCCCCGGCGGCGGGCGTCGCGCCGGAGGTTCAGGCAGTGGTTCGTGGCCACCCGGTAGATCCAGGGGAGCACGGTGTCCCGGTCCTGGAGCCTGTCGATGTCCCGCAGCAGCTTCACGAAGACCTCCTGCGTGGCGTCCTCGGCGGCCGCCCGGTCCCCGAGCAGGCGGAGGCACCGGCGGTAGACCGCCGGGCCGAGCTCCCTGTAGAGCCGGCTCACCTGGCCCTTCGGGTCTTCCAGATCGCCTCCTGTTGACCGAGACACGCAGGGGGTGGCTCCGCGGGACAACATTTCCGTCCCCGACCCCCGTCCTCGAGCCTATTAGCCTCGAAACGGCTCGCCGCCACGCCGGTCGTCGCCCCGGGCCGACCCCTCCGGCCCCGTCCGGGGCGCCCGGTCTCCGGGCAGTCAGTGCTCGTTTTCCGGGCATGCGCTCGAAAGGGATGCGCGATCCGGCCGCGATCGGACTAGATCGCGGTGGCACGTGCCGTGCTAGTCCGGAGCCTCGTCAACCCTCCGCCCCACCAGGAGAACCCCAGGCAATGGCCACGATCACCCCGAAGCAGGCGCTCGACCTCGCCAAGCAGAACAAGGCGCAGTTCGTCGACCTCAAGTTCAACGACTTCCTCGGCATCTGGCAGCACTTCACCATCCCCATCGACGAGCTCAGCGAGGCCGTCTTCGAGGAGGGGCTTGGCTTCGACGGGTCGTCCATCCGCGGCTGGCAGGCGATCCACGCCTCCGACATGCTGGTCATGCCCGACTCCAGCACGGCGGTGATGGACCCGTTCATGGCCCACCCGACGCTGTCGCTCATCTGCAACATCGTCGAGCCCATCACGAAGGAGCCGTACTCCCGCGATCCGCGCAACGTCGCGATGAAGGCGGAGAAGTACCTCAAGAGCACCGGCATCGGCGACACGGCCTTCTTCGGCCCCGAGGCCGAGTTCTTCATCTTCGACGAGGTCCGCTACGAGACCGGCGTCAACCACTCCTTCTACAAGGTCGACTCGGTCGAGGGTCAGTGGAACACCGGCCGCGACGAGGCCGGCGGCAACCTCGGCTACAAGCCCCGCTACAAGGAGGGCTACTTCCCGGTCGCCCCCACCGACAGCCAGCAGGACATCCGCTCCGAGATGTGCGCGGTGATGGAGGCGATGGGCATCAAGGTGGAGCGGCAGCACCACGAGGTGGCCACCGCCGGCCAGGCCGAGATCGACATCCGCTTCGACGCGCTGCTCCAGATGGCCGACAAGCTGATGTGGTTCAAGTACATCATCAAGAACGTGGCCCGGCGTCACGGCAAGACCGTGACCTTCATGCCGAAGCCGCTCTACGGCGACAACGGCTCGGGCATGCACGTGCACCAGTCGATCTGGAAGGGCGGCAAGCCGCTCTTCGCCGGCGACGGCTACGCGGGCATGTCGGACCTCGCCATGCACTACATCGGCGGCATCCTGAAGCACGGCCCGGCGCTGGCCGCCTTCTGCAACCCGACCACGAACAGCTACAAGCGGCTCGTGCCGGGCTTCGAGGCCCCGGTGAACCTGGCCTACTCGGCCCGCAACCGCTCGGCGTCGATCCGCATCCCGATGTACTCGCCGTCGCCCAAGGCGAAGCGCATCGAGTTCCGCTCGCCGGATCCGGCCGCCAACGGCTACATGGCCTTCGCCGCCATGCTCATGGCCGGCCTCGACGGCATCGAGAACAAGATCCACCCCGGCCAGCCGCTCGACAAGGACATCTACGGCATGACGCCGGAGGAGCTGAAGGACGTGCCCAAGATGCCGGGCTCGCTCGACGAGGCGCTCGAGAACCTCCGCAAGGACCACGCCTTCCTGCTGAAGGGCGACGTCTTCACCGAGGACGTCATCGAGACCTGGATCCAGTACAAGTACGACAAGGAAGTGAACCCGATCCGGATGCGTCCGAACCCGCTCGAGTACGCCCTCTACTTCGACACCTAGACCTCGCGCGCAGCACCGCTGGATCGACGGCCGCCCTCCGGGGCGGCCGTCGCCGTTCTGGGGTATGAGTGGCGGCGCGATGCGACCCGCCCTGCCGGCCCTGCGCTCCTCCCTGCGCGACGCCCTGGGCGGCCTCCCGCGGGCCTACTGGGCGCTATGGGTCGGCCTGCTCGTGAACCGGGTGGGCAGCTTCGTCGTGCCCTTCCTGTCGCTGTACCTCACGCAGCAGCGCGGCTACTCGGTGGCGGAGGCGGGGGGGCTCGTCTCGCTGTGGGGACTCGGGGCCATCGGGGCCGGGCCGGTGTCCGGCGTGGTCGCCGACCGGCTGGGCCGCCGGGCCGCGCTCTTCCTCTCCCTCATCGGGGGCGCCGCGCTGACGATGGCGCTCGGCTTCGTCTCCTCGCCGGCGCTGGTGGCGCCGCTCGTCCTCGGCGTCGGGTTCGTCGGCGAGATCTACCGCCCCGCCTCCCACGCGGTCCTGGCCGACGTGGTTCCCCTGCCGGACCGCGTCCGGGCCTTCAACCTCCTGTACTGGGCCGTCAACCTGGGCGTGGCGATCGGGCTCGTGCTCGCCGGCCTGATCGCCGCGGTGAGCTACACGCTCCTCTTCGTGGGGGACGGACTCACCTCGCTGGCGTTCGCATGGGTCGTCTGGCGGTTCGTGCCCGAGACGCGCCCGGCGGCCGCCCCGGAGACCCTGCGCCAGGTCCTCCACGGCCTGGTCCGGCCGCTCCGCGACCGGGTCTTCCTCCCCTTCCTGCTCCTGCACGTCGTGGTCGCCACCGTCTTCTTCCAGTTCCAGCTCGCCCTGCCGGTGGACATGGCGGCGCACGACGTCTCGGCGACCGGCTACGGCTTCCTCATGGCGCTGAACGGGGCCATCATCGTGGTCGTCCAGCCCTTCGCGAGCCGGTTCATCTCGTCGCGGGACCCGGGGCGGATCATGGCCGCCGGCTGCGCGCTCATCGGCGTCGGGTTCGGGATGAACGCCGTCCACCACTCGGTGGCGTGGTACGCGCTCGGGATCGTGGTCTGGACCCTGGGCGAGATCGCCTACCTGCCGGTCATCTCCACGATCCCCGCCGACCTCGCCCCCGAGGGGGTGCGCGGGCGGTACCAGGGGGCCTACTCGCTCGCCTGGTCGATGGCCGCGTTCGTGGCGCCGGCGCTGGGCGCCTGGGGGCTCGCGCGCTTCGGGCCGCGGGGCGTCTGGGGAGCGTGCCTCGTCGCGGGCCTGGCGGTGGCGGCGGGTCAGCTCGCCATCGCGCCGGCGAGGGAGCGGCGGCTCGGGGAGATCCGGGCAGGGCGGTGAGGCGGGAGGAGGGCGCGATCAGCGGCGAACGAAGACCCCGCCGAGGACGACCCGTGCGCCGCCGTCCCTCCCCTGCAGGTGGAGGACGGGGCGCCAGGGGCCGCCCTGGTCCACCGTCCCCTCCGCCGGCAGGCCGCGGTCGCTGACCAGCACGCACGGCCACGGGTCGGGGCCGCGCACGTGGCGCACCTCCACGCCCTGCTGCATCGCCCGCCAGGTGAGCGGGTAGTCGTAGCTGTCCTCGCCCACGTGGAGCCCGATGCGCCGGCAGCCCGTCCGAGCCGCCGCCTCGAGCGCAGCGTCGTGGGCCGGGCGCTGGTTGGGCCGGTTCGCGTAGTAGTCGTCGGCCGCGGTCCGCGCCGCCCGGACCTGGGCCGCCGGCCGGGAGGGGTTCAGGAAGGCAACCTGGATGCCCAGCGCCACCGAGGCCGCCGCCGCGGTGCCGAGCGCGGCGTTCCGGACCGCGGGG
>DAOMFN010000207.1:0-4728 GCA_035429785.1 Anaeromyxobacteraceae bacterium | reverse complement strand
CTGGCCGCCGACCCGGTCCTCGTGACCGGCGCCGGCGCGACGTTTCCCTACCCGCTCTACTCGAAGTGGTTCTCCGACTACAACAAGCTCCACCCCGACATCCGCTTCAACTACCAGTCGATCGGGTCCGGGGGCGGCATCCAGCAGTTCACCGCAGGGACCGTGGACTTCGGCGCGACCGACGCCCCCATGACGGACGCCGAGCAGGCCAAGGCCCCGGACGCCGTCCACGTCCCCACGGTGCTCGGCGCCGTGGTCGTGACCTACAACGCGCCCATCCAGGGGCTCCGCCTCGACGCCGCCGCGCTCGCCGACGTCTTCCTCGGCAAGATCACGCGCTGGAACGACCCGCGCATCGCCGCGCTGAACCCCGGCGTGAAGCTGCCCGACGCGGCCTTCGCGGTCGTCCGCCGCTCCGACGGCTCCGGGACCACCTACGTGTTCACCGACTACCTCTCCAAGGTCTCCCCCGAGTGGAAGGCCAAGGTGGGCACCGGCAAGAGCGTCTCCTGGCCCGTGGGGCTCGGCGGCAAGGGCAACGAGGGCGTCACCGGCCTCGTGAAGCAGACGCCGGGCGCCATCGGCTACGTCGAGCTCGCCTACGCGAACCAGAACAAGCTGCCCACGGCGCTCCTCAGGAACCGGGACGGCAACTTCGTGGCGCCGTCCATCGCGGCGACCTCCGCGGCCGCCGCCGGCGTCTCGATGCCCGCCGACTACAAGGTCTCCCTCACCGACGCCGCGGGCAAGGACGCCTGGCCCATCGCGTCGTTCACCTACCTGCTCGTCCACAGGGACGCGAAAGACAGAGCGAAGGGCGAGGCGCTCGTGAACTTCCTCCGCTGGGCGATCCACGACGGGCAGGCCGCAGCCGGCCCGCTCGAGTACGCCCCGCTGCCCGCGCAGGTCGTGAAGATGCTCGAGAAGACGATCGACGGCCTCACCGTGCAGGGAAAGCCGGTCCCCGTTGCCGCCGGGAAGTGACACGAGCGCCCCCGTGGCGCACCCCGCCCCGGTGCGGTCGCCCGGCAACGCCGGCGACCGCGCCTGGGGCTGGGGCATCACCCTGTTCGGGGGGACCCTGCTCGTGGTGGCGGGGCTCATCCTCCTCGAGCTGGGCAGGGTGGCCGCCCCCGCCTTCGGCCACCTGGGCGGGCTCGGATTCCTGGTCGGCACCGCCTGGGATCCGGTCCAGGAGAAGTTCGGGGCGCTCCCCTTCATCTACGGGACGCTCGTGACGAGCGGCGTGGCGCTGCTCGTCGCCCTGCCGGTCTCGGTGGGGATGGCGCTCTTCCTCTCCGAGATGGGGCCGCGGGCGCTCCGGGCGCCGGTGGCCTACGCCATCGAGGTGCTCGCCGCGATCCCCAGCGTCATCTACGGGCTCTGGGGGCTCTTCGTGATGGTTCCCTGGCTGCGGGAGAGCGTGCAGCCCTTCCTCGGGAAGACCCTCGGGTTCCTCCCCTTCTTCCAGGGCCCGCCCATCGGGCTCGGCTACCTCGCCGCCGGGCTCATCCTGGCGCTCATGATCCTGCCCACCATCGCGTCGGTGACGATCGAGGTGCTGAAGACGGTGTCGCCGTCGCTCAAGGAGGGGGCGCTCGCCCTCGGCGCGACCCGGTGGGAGTCGATCCGCATCGCGGTCCTCCCGGTGGCCCGGCCCGGCATCGTCGGCGCGTCCCTGCTCGGGCTGGGACGGGCCCTCGGCGAGACCATGGCCGTCACCATGGTGATCGGGAATTCCCCCGAGATCCACGCCTCCCTCTTCGCCCCCGGCTACTCCCTCCCGGCCGTCATCGCCAACGAGTTCGCCGAGGCCACCGGCGACGTCCACATCGGGGCGCTGGCGGCGCTGGGGCTCGTGCTCTTCGGCATCACGCTGCTCCTGAACGCCGGCGCCCGCATCCTCGTCGAGACGGTGGGGCGCGGCCCGAAGGGAGCGCGGGCGTGAACCGGCTGCGCCGGCGCAAGGCGGTGAACGCCTTCTGGACGGCGGCCAGCGCGGCCGCGGTGCTCGCGGCGCTCGTGCCGCTCGCCTCCCTGCTCTGGCTCGTCGTCTCCCACGGCCTTCCCGGGCTCACGCCGGCCTTCTTCACGAGCCTCCCCACGCCGGTGGGAGAGCCGGGCGGCGGGGTCGGGAACGCCATCGTCGGCACCTTCCTCATGGTCGGCATCGCCAGCGTGCTCGCCCTCCCCGTGGGCATCGGGGCCGGGATCTTCCTGGCCGAGAAGGGCGACGGCAAGGCCGGGCACGCGGTGCGCTTCACGGCGGAGGTGCTCTCGGGCGTCCCGTCCATCGTGGTGGGCATCGTGGCCTACGGGCTCGTCGTCTCCCACATGAAGCGCTTCTCGGCGCTCGCCGGCGGGGTCGCCCTGGCCCTGCTCATGGTCCCCTCGCTGGCCCGCTCCACCGAGGAGTTCATCCGGCTCGTCCCGTCGGCGCTCCGCGAGGCGTCGCTCGCGCTCGGCGTCCCGTCCTGGAAGACCAGCCTGCGCGTCGTGCTCCGCACGGCCGCCGGCGGGATCGTCACGGCGGTGCTGCTCGCCGTGGCGCGCGCGGCCGGCGAGACCGCCCCGCTCCTCTTCACCGCGCTGAACAACCAGTACTGGAACGTGAACCCGCTGCAGCCCACCGCGTCGCTCACCGTCCAGATCTTCAACTACGCCATCAGCCCCTACGAGGACTGGCACCAGAAGGCCTGGACGGCCGCGCTCGTGCTCCTCCTGCTCGTGGGGCTGCTCAACGTCCTGGCCCGGTTCCTGGCCCGGAACCGCCTGCAGGGTGCGCCCCGATGAACGCGACCCAGGAGACCGTCGTGACCCCTTCCCCCCGCCGCATCGCGCCACCCGTCGAGGCGCCCGCCCCGGCCATCGCGCCGGCGGCCGCGCCGGCCGAGTTCCCCAAGCTCGCCGTCCGCGGGCTCAACGCCTGGTACGGCCCGACCCGGGCGCTCCACGACATCAACCTCGTGGTCCCCCCGCGATCGGTCATGGCCGCCATCGGTCCGTCGGGTTGCGGCAAGTCCACGTTCCTCCGCTGCCTGAACCGCATGCACGAGCTCGTCCCCGGGGCCCGCGCGGAGGGGACGCTCCTCCTCGACGGGAAGGACCTCCTCGGCCTGGACGTCGATCCGGTCACGCTGCGCCGGCGGGTGGGCATGGTCTTCCAGCGGCCCAACCCGTTCCCGACGATGTCCATCCGGGACAACGTGGCGGCCGGGCTCCGGCTGAACGGGGTCGGCGGGAACCACGACGAGATCGTGGAGCGGACGCTCCGCCAGGCGGCGCTCTGGGACGAGGTGAAGGACCGGCTGGGCGCGAGCGCGCTCTCCCTCTCCGGCGGCCAGCAGCAGCGGCTCTGCATCGCCCGGGCGCTCGCCGTGGAGCCGGAGGTGCTGCTCATGGACGAGCCGGCCAGCGCGCTCGACCCCATCGCCACCGCCAAGATCGAGGACCTCATCCACGAGCTCCGGGAGCGGTACACCATCGTCATCGTGACCCACAACATGCAGCAGGCGGCGCGCGTGTCCGACCGGACCGCCTTCTTCTACATGGGGGAGCTCGTCGAGGTGGGGCCGACGGAGAAGATGTTCACGAACCCCTCGGAGAAGCGCACCGAGGACTACGTCACCGGGAAGTTCGGGTAGGCCATGGCTCCGGAAAAGCACACCGACAAGGTCTACGAGGCGGAGCTGGCGCTCCTGCGCGACCGGCTCCTCGACATGGGGGGCATGGTCGAGTCGGCCATCGCCGGCAGCATCCGCGCCCTCACCGGGCGGGACCAGGCTCTCGCCGAGAAGGTCATCGCCGGCGACAAGGACGTGAACCGCGCCGAGGTGGAGATCGACGAGATGTGCCGGCGGCTGCTGGCGCTCCGCCAGCCCGCCGCCAGCGACCTCCGCTTCATCACCACCGCGCTCAAGATCGTGACCGACCTGGAGCGCATGGGCGACCTGGCCGTGAACGTGGCCGAGCGCGCGGTGGACCTCAGCCAGTCCGCGCCGACCCGCCCCTTCCACGACCTCGACGAGCTGGCCGAGCTCTCCGGGACCCAGCTCGGCAAGGCCCTCGACGCCTTCGTGGAGCGGGACGCCGTGAAGGCCCAGGAGGTCATCGACGGCGACGACCTCCTCGACGCCATCTACCACCGGCTCTTCAACGAGCTCCTCGCCTACATGATGGAGGACTCGCGCGTCATCCGCCGGGCCACCGCCGTCATGTTCGCGGCGAAGCAGCTGGAGCGCTTCGGGGATCACGCCACCAACGTGGCCGAGATGGTCGTCTACATGGTCCGCGGCACCGACGTCCGGCACCACGGCAAGCTGCCGGGCGAGGGCGGGACGCCGCCCGCGGCGTAGCTCGACGTTCCCCTTTCTTCACCGGCCCGCCATCGCCCGGACGCGCCGCCCGACGAGACTCGCCGCGTGGCACCGAGCGTGGCAGGACTCGTCGCGTGGGCCCTCGGGGAGGCCGCGACCCCGTGCGCAGCGGAGCTCTTCCGGGTGACCCGCAGCACGAACGCGAACGTGGTCGCCTACGAGGTCCGGCGCACGCCGGACGGGGCCCGGGACGAGGGGGAGCCGGTCCAGCCGATCTGGATCATGGATGCGGAGGACGGCCACCGGGAGGAACTCACCGGGCTCGAGCGCGCGCTCGCTTACGGCATCGAGCGGGTCGACGGCGAGGGCGTCCTGGTGGCCATCCGGGCGCAGCCGGGCTTCGTCATCCGCA
>DAOMFN010000206.1:0-4736 GCA_035429785.1 Anaeromyxobacteraceae bacterium | reverse complement strand
GTGATCACCGCGTCGGTGACCTTCTCGCCCAGGTAGTTCTCGGCGGCCCGCTTCAGCTTGAGCAGGATCTGCGCGCTGATCTCGGGCGGGCTGAGCGGCTTGCCGTCGATGTCGATGCGCACGTCGCCTGCCGGGCCGGCCTGGACCTTGTACGGGACGCGCTTCATCTCGTCCTGCACCTCGTCGAAGCGGCGCCCCATGAAGCGCTTGATGCTGTAGATGGTCCGTTCGGGGTTGGTGATGGCCTGGCGCTTGGCGACCTGGCCGACCAGACGCTCCCCGTCCTTCAGGTAGGCGACGACCGACGGCGTGATGCGGGAACCCTCCTCGTTCGTGATGACGACGGGGTCCTTGCCCTCCATCACCGAGACCACCGAGTTGGTGGTGCCGAGGTCGATGCCGATGATCTTTCCCATTGTTTGAAATCCTCCCGTGTGGTCGGGAAGGTAAGTCCCCCGACCGGCGCGTCAATCCGCGACCCGAAGATTCCGTCCGGAGGCCCCGGAGGGGCGGGGTGCGTAGCCCGCTACGCGGCCTGTAACCCTGGCTACCCGATATCCGATGGTCCCCCTCGCCCACCCGGGGGGCGTACGCCTGGAATCACGTGACTTTTTCGTGACGACGCAGCGTGGCATCCCACTTGCTCCCTCCAGGTGCGACGTCGCTGTCAGACCCTTCCCAAGGATCTCGATGCTCCGAGCCGACTCCGCGCGTCCACTCCACGAGCAGACCGCCGTCCTGCTGAACGCCAACGCGAAGCAGGTGAGCCCCCGCGTGCGGGAGGTCCTCTCGAGTCTCGTGCCGGCGGACAGCCTCTTCCTGTCCCGGGACGGCGACGAGGCCCACCGCATCGCCGACGTCGTGATGTCCCGGGGTTACGAGACCGTCTTCACCGGTGGCGGCGACGGGACCTTCGTCTCCTGGGTGAACCACATCCTCGACCGGGCCGAGACCCGCTCCCGCCCCGCCCCCCGCTTCGGCATCCTGGCGCTCGGGACGGGCAACGCCGTGGCCGAGATGGTCGGTGCGGGCCGCCCCGTCGACGACCTCCGGCGCCACCTCTCCGGCGAGGTCCTCCCGGGGCGCCGCCTCGACCTCGTCTCCGTGGAGGGGCGCCGCACCCCCTTCGCCAGCGCCGGACTCGATGCGGCCGTGCTGAACGACTACAACTGGCTGCGCACCCGGCTGGGCGGCCACGCCGGCCGGCTCACCTCCGGCCTCCGCGGCTACGGGCTCGCCATCGCGCTCCGCTCGGCCCCGCGCCAGGTCTTCCAGCGCGCGCCCGTCTACTGCGAGATCGTGAACACGGGCTCGCCCGCCTGGCGCCTCGACGCCGCGGGGGAGCGCACCGGCCACGCCATCGAGAAGGGCGACCTGCTCTACGCCGGCCCCTGCATGCTGGCCGGCTGCGGGACGGTCCCGTACTACGGCTTCCGGCTCCGCGCCTTCCCCTTCGCCGGGCGCCGCGCCGGCGCCATGAGCCTGCGGGTCTTCACCCGCATCCCGGTGCCCTCCCTCGTCCTCCACGCCCGGGAGATCTTCAGCGGCGCCTTCCAGCACCCCGGCCTGCTCGACTTCGAGGCCTCCGAGGTGGAGATGACCTTCGACCGCCCGGTGCCGTTCCAGGTCGGCGGCGATGCCGAGGGGATGCGGGAGAAGATCGCGCTCGGCATCGCGCCGCGCAGCATCGAGCTGCTCGACTACTCGGCGTCCGCCTCGGCCTCGGCCTAGCGCTCCCGCCAGCTGGCTAGAGCTGGAAGACCACCCGGGGGTCGGCGGCCAGCGCCGCGTGGATGGCCCGCCGCTGCTCCTCCGACTCGAGCCGCGCCGTCATCGTCACCGAGACCCACTTCCCTCCCGCCGAGGGCCGCAGCGTGGCCTCCCCCAGGGCGAGCCCGGGGGCGGCGGCGAGCACCACCGCCCGGACGTGTGCGGCGAGGTCGTCGGCGGCGGCGCCGATGACCTTCAGCGGGTAGTCGGCCGGGTACTCGAGGAGCGGTTCCATCGCTAGAGCAGGTTCGCGGCCAGCTCGGCGAGCGGCGACCGCTCCCCCTTCGACATCGTCACGTGGCCGGCCAGCTTCTCCTGCTTGAAGCGGTTGACCACGTGGACGAGGCCGTTGTTCGTCTGGTCCACGTAGGGGTTGTCGATCTGGTACGGGTCGCCGGTGAGGACGATCTTCGTCCCGTCGCCCACGCGGGTGATGATGGTCTTCACCTCGTGGGGCGTCAGGTTCTGCGCCTCGTCCACGATCATGAACTGGTTGGGGATGGACCGGCCGCGGATGTAGGTGAGCGGCTCGATCTCCAGGATCCCGAGGTCGACGAGCTCGTGGTACCCGCGCCCGAGCTTCTTGTCGGAGCGGGAGAGGTTCATGAGGTACTCGACGTTGTCGAAGATGGGCTGCATCCAGGGGTTGAGCTTCTCCTCGACGTCTCCCGGGAGGTAGCCGATGTCGCGGCCGAGCGGGAAGATGGGGCGCGAGACGAGCAGCTTCTGGTAGGCCGACTCCTCCATCGTCTTGTGGAGGCCGGCGGCGATGGCGAGCAGCGTCTTGCCCGTCCCCGCCTTGCCCACGATGGTGACGAGCCGGATGTCGTCGTTCAGCAGGAGGTCGAGGGCGAAGGACTGCTCCTTGTTCCGCGGCCGGATGCCCCAGATCCCCTCCTTGGGGAGCTTGATGAGCGGGACGAAGGCCTGCCGGGGCGCGCTCCACTTCCCCACGGCGCTGTGCTGCGGGTTGTCCCGGTCGCGCAGGACCACGAACTCGTTGGGCGGAGGGGCAGGGACGCCGTCCGGCAGCCCCACCACCCCCTGCGCGTAGAACTGGTTCACCGACTCCGATTCCACCACCACCTCGCCCACCCCGCTCCAGAGCTCGTCGAGGGCGACGCCCTCGGCGTCGTAGTCCTCGGTGGTGAGCCCCATCGCGTCGGCGCGGATGCGGAGGTTCGTGTCCTTGGAGACGAAGACCGCGGGCAGGTCGCGCTCCCGCTGGGAGACGTCGAGCGCCACCGCCAGGATCCGGTCGTCGGTGGTGGAGTGGCCGTTGCGGAGCTCCGGCGGCAGCTGCCGGTCGGTGAAGAGGACCCGGATGCTCCCCTTCCCCGGACCGATGGGCACGCCCTCCCGGAGCCGCCCCTGGGCGCGGAAGTCGTCGAGCGACCGCGCCACCGCCCGGGCGTTCCGGCCCAGGCTGGAGAGATCGCGCTTGAAGTTGTCGATCTCCTCGATCACGTAGATCGGGACGACGACGTTGTTGTCGTCGAAGGCGAAGATCGACCGGGGGTCGTGGAGGAGGACGTTGGTGTCGAGGATGAAGTTCTTCTTCATCGCCCCCGCATCCTAGCAGGGGGCCTTCCCGCCGGACAGGTCCGACGACCGCGCCGAGCGGTTCCGCCCGGACCGCTTCGCGTGGTAGAGGCAGGCGTCCGCCACCTCGACGAGGCGCGCCTTCTCCACCCCGTCCCCGGGGGCGGTGGCGATGCCGAGGGAGAGGGTCACCTGGAGCGCCCCGGCCTCGGTGGGGAAGCAGGTCGCCTCGAGTCGCGAGCGGATCCGCTCCGCGATGGCGAAGGCCCCCGCCCCGTCCGTCTCGGGCATGAGCAGCGCGAACTCCTCGCCGCCGTACCGGGCCACGAGGTCGGTGGCGCGGGCCTCCTCCTCGAGCACCCGGGCCACGCCGCGCAAGACGGCGTCGCCCGCCGGGTGGCCGTGGGCGTCGTTCACCTTCTTGAAGTGGTCCACGTCGCAGAGCACGAGGGAGAGCGCGCGGCCGTGGCGGAGGGCGAGGCGAAGCTGCTCGTCCAGGCGCAGCTGGAAGGTCCGGTGGTTGTGCACCCCGGTGAGGCCGTCGGTGCTGGCGAGCCGCTCGGTCTGCTCGAAGAGCCGCGCCCGGAGCAGCGCGTCGGCGACCTGCAGGGCGATGACCTCCAGCCGCCGTGCCCCGTCGCCCCCGAAGGCCCCGGAGCGGCGCGAGCCGACCACGAGCGTCCCCAGCACCTGGTCGCCGCTGCGGAGAGGGAGCACCCGGAGCGAGGAGAGGCCGCGCAGGCGGGTGTGCTCGCCGAAGACCCGCGCCTGGTCCACCCGGTCCCCCGATCCCCCCAGGGCCGAGCCGTGGCGGACCGCCGAGGCGACGAGCCCGGTCCGCGCCGGGAAGCGGGTTCCCTCCAGCTCGGAGCGCTGCCAGCCGGAGGGGGACGCCGTCACCGCCTTCACGATGTGGTGCGGCCGGCGCGACTCGCCGGGCTCGTGGAGCGTCACGGCGACGAAGTCGAGCGGCACGATGCGGGCGGCGACCTCGACCGCCGCGTCGAGCACGTCCTGGGTCTTCGACGTGCGGTTCAGGGCCTCGATGGCCCCGTAGAAGAGCTCCTTCTCGTCGCGCTCGGCCTGGAGGTCGATGAGCATCCGCTCCGACTCCAGCGCCCGGATGAGCTCGCCCGCCATCCGGGCCACGAGCTGCTCGTCCGCGTCCTCGAAGGGCCCGCCCTCCACCCGGTCCGCGACGAGCACGCCCCGGACGTGCCCTCCCCGGCGGTCCACGAGCGGCGCCGCGACCAGGGCCGACGGCCGGGTGCCGTCGTCGTAGTAGGTCGCCGTGCGCAGGTCCCCGTGCAGCCGGAGCGGTGCGCGCCGCGCCAGGACCGCGCCCAGGACCCCCTCCGCGGCCGGGAGGTCGCCCCGTGCGACCCGCTCGCTCCGGGAACGGCAGTCGCGCAGGCGCAGCGTCT
>DAOMFN010000205.1:0-4737 GCA_035429785.1 Anaeromyxobacteraceae bacterium | reverse complement strand
CTGCGTGTCGGAGACCACGGCCTGCCCGACCTCCACGCCGCGCCCCGGGACGTTCCGGGAGACCCAGACGGCCCGCTCTCCCTGCCCGTCGATCGACGAGGCGTAGCAGGGGAACACCTCCTCGGCCGGCTGGGGCGGGGGCGGGGGGGCGGCGCGCGGTGGCTCGGGCACCTGCACGCCCTTCGCCTTCAGGATGTGGAGGAAGCGCTTCGCCTCCTTCGAGAGCGTCTTGTCCGGACCGGCCGCGAGGGCGGAGAGCACGTCGAGCCGCTCGGCGTCCACGGCGGCCTGCACCAGCGCTGCGGCCAGGGGGGCGGGGAGCGTCGCGATCTCCTCCGGCCGCGCCTTGGCGAGCCCGAAGAGGAGCCGCGCCGCGCGGGCCGCCTCGGCCCGGGGGAGGCCGGTCTCGTCGGCCACTTCCTGGCTGCCGACGTTGGGGTCGCGAAGCAGGGCGAGGATGCGGGCGGGGTCTTCGAGGGCCATCGGAGGCGCAATCTATATGCCGCCCCCCAGGCGTACAACGACGTTTACACCCAAATGGGACGGCATCTCTTGACCCGTCGGATGTTTCTACGGATATTGCACCGTCCAACGCTGCACGGCCGCTTCCACCGAAGGGGCGAACGTGAACAGCCACGAAAAGGAGCCGCACACATGACCCGTCGCCTGATCACGAACATCGCGCTCGGCATCGCCGGCGCGTTCGCCCTCGCCGTCGCCACCCCGGCCGCTGCCTGCGATTGCGACAAGAAGGCCGCCGACAAGACCGAGAAGAAGGCCGCCACCAAGGCCGACAAGGCCGCCCCGGCCGCCCCGGCCCAGGCCCCCGCGCAGGAAAAGAAGGCCGACGCCGCCAAGGCCGGCACCGTCCTCCTCGCCGCCGCCGACTGCAAGTGCGGCGCGAAGTCCGAGAAGGACTGCAAGTGCGAGAAGGGCTGCAAGTGCCACGGCAACCACCCGGGCGACAAGACCGACAAGCCCAAGGCCTCGGCCGACACCTCGTCCCCGACCCTGCTCGCCGCTGCTTGCGCCTGCGGCGCCAAGGACGCCAAGGACTGCAAGTGCGGCGAGAAGTGCAAGTGCACCGAGAAGTCCGACAAGCCCAAGGACGCGCCGAAGTCGAAGGCCGCCTAGCCCACTCCCGACCCTTCGGTAGCTGAATCGAGGCCCCGTCCGGCGATGCCGGGCGGGGCCTTCGCTCATCCGGCGCGGCGCCGGGCGCGGTGGCGCGCCAGCATCTGGCCGAGGTAGTGGCCGGTGTGGCTGCCCCGGACGCGGGCGACGTCCTCGGGCGTCCCCTCGGCGACGATGCGGCCGCCCTCCTCGCCCCCCTCCGGTCCGAGGTCGATGACCCAGTCGGCCGACTTGATGACGTCGAGGTTGTGCTCGATGACCACGACCGAGTTCCCGGCGTCGACGAGCCGGTCGAGGACCCCGAGGAGCCGCTTCACGTCCTCGAAGTGGAGCCCGGTGGTGGGCTCGTCGAGGATGTAGAGCGTGCGCCCGGTGCCCACCCGCGCCAGCTCGCGGGAGAGCTTGATGCGCTGGGCCTCGCCGCCGGACAGGGTGGGCGACGGCTGCCCCAGCTTCACGTACCCGAGCCCCACGTCGTCGAGCGTCTGCAGGATGCGCAGCACGTCCCGGTGGTTCGCGAAGTGCTCCATGGCCTCGCGGACCGAGAGGTCGAGCACCTCGGCGATGTTCTTGCCCTTGAACTGCACGCGGAGCGTGGCCTCGTTGAAGCGCTTCCCCTGGCAGACCTCGCAGGGCACGAGCACGTCGGCGAGGAAGTGCATCTCCACGAGCTTCATCCCGTCGCCCTGGCAGGCCTCGCAGCGCCCCCCCTTCACGTTGAAGCTGAACCGCCCCGGCAGGTAGCCGAGCGAGCGGGCCTCGGGCGTCTGGGCGAAGACGTCGCGCACGAGGTCGAAGACCTTCGTGTAGGTGGCGGGGTTGGACCGCGGCGTGCGCCCGATGGGCTGCTGGTTGATGTCGATGATCTTGTCGATCTGCTCGTGACCGGCGATGGAGGTGTGGCGCCCGGGCGCCTCGCGGCTGCCGTGGAGGAGGCGCATGAGCGCCGGGTGGAGGATGCCGTTCACGAGCGTGGACTTGCCCGCCCCCGAGACCCCGGTGACCGCCACGAAGCAGGAGAGGGGGATCGAGACGGTGACGTCCTTCAGGTTGTTCTCGCTGGCGCCGGCGATGGTGATGCGCCCCTTGCCGATGGGGCGGCGCCGCTGCGGCACCGGGATCTCGGCGCGGCCGGAGAGGTACGCGCCGGTGAGCGAGGCGGGATCGTCCATGACCTGGGCGGGGGTGCCGGCCGAGACCACGCGGCCGCCGTGCTCGCCGGCGCCGGGGCCGAAGTCGACGATCCAGTCGGCCGCCTCCATGGTCTCCTCGTCGTGCTCGACGACGATCACCGAGTTGCCGATGTCGCGGAGCCGCTTCAGCGTGCCGAGGAGCTTGCCGTTGTCCCGCTGGTGGAGGCCGATGGAGGGCTCGTCGAGGATGTAGATGACCCCGGTGAGCTCGCTGCCCATCTGGGAGGCGAGCCGGATGCGCTGGCTCTCGCCGCCGGAGAGGGAGGGGCCGGGGCGGTCCAGCGTGAGGTAGGAGAGCCCCACGTCCACGAGGAAGCGGAGCCGGTTGCGGATCTCCTTCACCAGCTCCTCGGCGATGCGGGCCTCCGAGCCCTCCAGCGCGAGGCCGTCGAGCCAGGCGAGCGCCTCCTGGATGGTGAGCCGCGAGAGCTCGACGATGCCGACGCCGCGGATGCGCACCGCGCGGCTCTCGGCCCGGAGCCGCTCCCCGCCGCAGGCCGGGCAGGGCTTGTCGGAGAAGTAGCGCATGTAGTAGCGGCGCATCGCCTCCGAGCCGGTGGACTTGAAGCGCCGGTAGAGCTGGTTCAGCACGCCTTCCCACTGGATGCGGTAGCCCTTCACGCCGGCGGCCTGCGTGCCCTGCAGGATGACCTCGCGGTGCTGCTTCGGGAGCTTCGACCAGGGGACGTCGAGGTCGATGCCGAGCGAGCGGGAGAGGTGCTCCACGAACTCGAAGGTCCAGCCCTCGCCGCGCTCCATGCCGCTCGCCCAGGGCTCCACCGCCCCGTCGCGGATGGAGAGGGACGGGTCGGGGATGATGAGGTCGGCGTCCATCTCCGGGCGGGTGCCCAGCCCCTGGCACTCCGGGCAGGAGCCGGTGGGGTTGTTGAAGGAGAAGGACTGGGGGGCGAGGTCGCCGAAGGAGATGCCGCAGGTGGGGCAGGCGTTCAGCTCGGAGAAGAAGCGGTCGTGGCGCTTGTACTCCTCGGGGTCGATGCCCGGACCCACCTTCTGCTCCTTGTCGGCGTCGGCGACGACGAGCGTGCCCTTGCCCTCGCGGAGCGCCGTCTCCACCGAGTCGGTGAGCCGCCCGCGGATGCCGTCCTTCACCACGAGCCGGTCCACCACGAGCTCGATGTCGTGCTTCAGCTTCTTGTCGAGGGAGAGCCGCTCCTCGAGCGAGTGGACGATGCCGTCCACCCGGACGCGCGAGAAGCCGCGCTTGTGGGCGTCGCCGAGGAGCTCCCGGTACTCGCCCTTGCGGTTCTGCACGAGCGGGGCGAGCACGAGGATGCGCGAACCCGACGGCATGGCCAGGATGGCGTCGACGATCTGCTGGGCGGTCTGCTTGCCCACCTTGCGCCCGCAGGAGGGGCAGTGCTGCTCGCCGATGGAGGCGAAGAGCACGCGCAGGTAGTCGTGGACCTCGGTGATGGTGCCCACCGTCGAGCGCGGGTTGTTGGAGGCCGCCTTCTGCTCGATGGAGATGGTGGGGGAGAGGCCGCGGAGGGTGTCGTAGCGGGGCTTCTCCATCTGCCCGAGGAACTGGCGGGCGTAGGAGGAGAGCGACTCCACGTAGCGCCGCTGCCCCTCGGCGTAGAGGGTGTCGAAGGCGAGCGAGCTCTTGCCCGAGCCGGAGACGCCGGTGAAGACCACGAGCCGCTTCTTCGGGATCTCGACGTCGACGGACTTGAGGTTGTGCTCGCGGGCGCCCTTGACGCTGATGGTGTCCGGCTCGGTCATTCGGCCCTACTTAATCCTCGAGGGACGCGTTGGCTACCGCGCCGAAACCTGATACGGGAGCGATCCCCATGGCCGATCTCGTCAACGATTCCGGGGTGATCCGCCTCCACCTCGACCCCGTCGCCCGGGAGGCGGGCGGCCGGATCCTGGCGTCGGCTGCGCTCGAGTACCGGGACGCCCGGGACGGGGAGTGGTGGCCGCTCGTGCGGCTGCCGGTGGTCCACCTCCTCCCGGGATCCGCCGGCGTGCTCGTCGCCTCCCTGCAGGAGGTCCTGCAGGGCGCGGCTCCCGGCTTCGCCTGGCAGTCGGGGGACGGGTCGCTCGGGCTCCAGGTCGGCGTGGCGGAGGGGCAGGGGGAGCTTCTCCTCGCCGAGGTCGGCATGGACCTGGCGCTCTTCCTGGCCGAGTCGGCCGGCGCGCCCCGGCGGGAGGGCGCCGAGGCCGCCCTCTTCCGCTGGCCGGTGACCCGCGCCGGGGCCGTGGCCTTCGCCGCGGCGCTGCGCGAGGAGACGGATGCGCTCTAGCCCGGCCGGCGGCGGAGCGGCCGGCCTGCGGCGCCTCTCCCCGGCCTCCCGCGCGCGCGTGCTGCTCTTCCTGGCGGCGGCGCTCTTCGGGCTGCTCGCGGTGCTCGCCCGCCTCGCCTCCATCGAGGGGCTCACCGCGCCCC
>DAOMFN010000204.1:0-4746 GCA_035429785.1 Anaeromyxobacteraceae bacterium | reverse complement strand
ACGCGCGCGGCCTCCACCTGGTTGCCGCCGCACCCCTCCAGGACGCGGAGGACGTGCTCGCGCTCGACCTCGGCGAGCGGGCGCATGAGCGGGGCGACCTTTCGCCTGGCGGCGCCCGATCCCAGCCCCTCGGGCAGGTGCTCCGGGCCCACGACGCCGCCGCGGGCGAGCGCCGCCCCGTGCTTCACGGCGTTGCCCAGCTCCCGGACGTTCCCGGGCCAGTCGTGCGACAGGAGGACCTTCTCGGCCGCGGGACTGAACCCCTTGCTGGGCCGCTTCTCCGCCGCCAGGAGGAGCCGCGCCAGGGGCAGGATGTCCTCCCGGCGGTCGCGCAGGGGTGGGACGCGGAGCACGAGCACCTGCAGCCGGTAGTAGAGGTCCTCGCGGAAGAGCCCCCCCTCCACCCGCGCCTCCAGGTCGCGGTGGGTCGCGCAGACCAGCCGGACGTCGACGCCGAACGCCCGGGTGTCGCCCACCCTGCGCACCTCGCCGTCCTGCACCGCGCGCAGCAGCTTCGCCTGGAGGGCAGGCGGCATCTCCGCGATCTCGTCGAGGAAGAGCGTACCTCCGTCGGCGGTCTCGAAGAGCCCCCGCTTCTCCGCGGTGGCCCCGGTGAAGGCGCCGCGGGCGTGGCCGAACAGCTCGGACTCGAGGAGGTCCGCCGGCAACGCGGCGACGTTCACCGCCACGAACGCCCGGTCCCGGCGCGGGCCGTTGGCGTGGATCGCCCGGGCCAGGATCTCCTTCCCGGTCCCGCTCTCACCGAGGACCATGACCGGGGCGTCGGCATCGGCGAAGTCGCGGGCGCGGAGCAGCACCGAGCGCATGACCGGGCTCTCGGCCACGACCTGGACCGTGTGACGGAGGCTCGCCACCACGGTGTCGAGGCCGCACACCTCGCAGGGGCAGGCGTCCGGCCGGGAGGACGTGTGACGGGGTCGGACGTGTTTCATCATGCTCGATTTTGAAACATATCCCCCGGCGGCCGCCCCTGCAATCCGGGCCACCGGCGCCCGCGAGCGCCGGCACGCCTCCTGCTTCAGGGAGGACCCGAGGAGGCCCACCCATGTCCAGGCCCGCCGCCATCGACCGATCGTCCACCGTCGCCCAGATCGTGCTGGAGCACGCCGAGACCGCCCCCGTCTTCCAGCGCAACCGCATCGACTTCTGCTGCCGCGGCAACGTCTCGGTGGCCGACGCGTGCGCGGGCATCGGCAAGGACCCGGAGGCCCTCCTCGCCGAGCTCGAGAAGGCGGTCGCGGAGGGCGCCGGCGTGCCGGCCGGGGACGATCTCCGGACCTTCTCGACGCCCGCGCTGCTGGCGCGCATCGTCGATCGCCACCACGGGTACCTGCGGCGCGCGCTGCCTCGCATCGAGCCGCTCCTCGCCAAGGTGGCGGCGGTGCACGGGGAGCACGACCCGAAGCTCCCGGGGGTCCGGAGCGCGTTCGCGGAGCTCGCCGGCATGCTGGTGCCCCACCTCGACTTCGAGGAGGAGGTGCTCTTCCCGGAGCTCTCCACGCCCGTGCGGGGCGAGCGCGCCCTCGAGCACCTCGAGTCGATGAACGCCGACCACCTCGCCGTGGGGGCCACGCTCGCCCGGATCCGCTCCCTCGCCGACGACTTCGCCACCCCGGACTGGGGGTGCAACAGCTACCGTGCGCTCATGAAGGAGCTCCGGGACCTGGAGGCGGACATCCTCCAGCACGTTCATCTGGAGAACCACGTGCTCATGCCGAGGTTCAGGGGGTAGGGCGCGGGGCCGCACGGCCGTCGCGTCGCTGCCGGATCTCGTTGACGATCTCGGCGTCCGCGGTCGCGTCGAGGAGCCGCCGGACCGCGGGGAGGACGATGGCCTCCTCCGCGGAGAGGTGGAACTCGAACTGGCGCGCGAGGTCCAAGGCGGCCTGCCTCACCACCGGTGCGAGCTCGCCGTGCCGTCCGGGATCGCGAGCGAGCGCGGCGCAGGCCGCGGCGAGATCGGCGAGGGCCGGTCCGTGCTCCCCGTGCTCGCGCACCATCGCGTCCACCGCCGCGTCGAGCGCCGGATCGCGCCCGCGCAGCCGGGGGGCGAGCGATTCCTCCTCGTCCCGGACGTGGAGGGGGAGCGCCTCGGTGAAGTACCGGTGGACCCGCGCGGCGGTGTCGGAGATCTCCCCGGGCGGCGCGGCGGACGCCTCGCCCAGGCGGCTCGCCATGTCCACGAAGTGCCGGATGCGCACGTGGCACTCGAGCAGGAGGTCGACCGCGTCGGACGGGACGGGGGGCTTTCCGAGGCCGGTGAGCATGTGACCGCCGCCTCCTACGCCGCCGCCTCTTCCTCGACCAGCAGGCGGCGCTGCCCGCTGAGCCTCTGGATGGGCGCCACGTCCTGCACCGTCTCCAGGCAGCCCAGGTAGCGCCCGTCCTCGGCGAGGACCGGCCAGTACCGGATGTGGACCTTGCGCGGCCCCATGTCGATCCAGAACTCGGCCACCTTGCGCCGTCCCGCCTTGAAGTCGGCGAGGATCCGCTCCACGAGGTGGACGCTCTTCTGCGGGTGGCAGTTGCGCACGTTCGTGCCGATGGCGCCGCGCGAGCGCGGGAAGATCTTCTCCGACCGCTCGTGGCTGAAGTACTGGACCCGGTCCTCGTGGTCCACGAAGGAGAGCTCGAGCGGCAGCGTGTTCAGGATGGCGCCGAGGACCTCGCGGTCGAGACCGTGGGAGAGGTCGGCGAGGTCGGCGGTGCGGATGATCTCCTCGGCGAGCGCGTGGTACCGGGCGCGCGTGCCCTCGCCGGCTGCGGCCTCGACCGCCTCGATCCCCGGCACGATGCGCGCCTGGACCGCCGGCGGCAGCATCCGCATGGCCATCGGGTAGAGGATGTCGTTCTCCTTCCAGAAGTGGTTCTTGCAGAGCTCGGCGTACTCGCCGAAGACCTCGCGGAGCTCCGCCATCCCGCTGCGGTCGCCGGTGGAGACGGCCTTCGCGAGCTCGTCGATGCGCCCGACGAGCTCCTTCGCGCGGGCGTGCTCGGCGAGCATGACGCCCACCGGGCCTCCGTGCACCGGCATCCCGGCCTCCTCGAGGAAGGCGAACACCGTCCGCTCCTCCTTCTGGTTGTGGACCCGGTCCACGTACTCCACGAGGTAGGCGCGCAGGTTGGCGACGAACCCGACGCTCGGCCCCTCCGTGCGCTCGAAGGCCTTCTCGGCGGCGGCGAAGACCCGCTCGGTGATCTCGTGGTCCGCCATCAGCAGCTCGCGCCAGGTGTCGCTCATCGTCGGTCTCTCCGTCTCGGGGTGGGGTGGTGCGGGGTGAGGTTCCGGTGGGTGGAGGGGATCAGGTGGTCGTCGCGGAGGCCCGCGCGCGGAGCCGGTCCTCGAGCGCGAGGTGGCGCCCGAGGTCGTTCTCGAGGTCCTCGAGCTCGACGAGCGCCCGGACCCAGGTCCGGCAGGCGCCCTCCGGGGCGCGGTACTCGCCGGTGAGCGCGCGGATGCGGTCGACGGCCACCTGCACCGCCTCGCGCGTGGCCGCGAGCGCACGGAGCCCCGCCTCGGCGTTCGCGGGGTCCCGGGCGGTCATGAGAGCCGGGAAGAAGCGGGTCTCCTCGTCCGTCATGTCTCGCTCGAGGGCCGAACGGAGCGCCTCGACGGTCTCCCGCAGCTCGGCGAGCTCGGGCGCCCGGGAGCCGTGCACCTCGGCGATCTTGGCGACGAGGCGGGAGACGTCGGGGAGGCTCCTGCGGAGGTAGGCGTGGTGGCGGTCGATGACCCGGGCCACGATTCCCGGGACCGAGGCGGGCGCCTCCAGCTCGACGACGTTGTCCATGCCCGCCCCCAGAGCACGGCGCGGGCCAGCGCCCGGGGCGCGTGATTTCAACGGTTTGCATTCCGGTGCCGGACGTCGTAGTTTCACAGTGAAACGGAGCTGGAACATGTCCCTGAACATCCTGGAAGAGCACGGGGCCTCCGCGGAGCCCTGCCACTGCGAGGTCTGCGGCCTCGAGAACGTGGTGCGGTCGCTCCGCAGCGAGACTCCCATCGTCGCCGAGAGCCCGGCGATCCAGGCCACCTTCCTCCGGGTGGCCGACTTCGCGCTGGCCGACGCGCCGGTGATGGTCCTCGGCGAGAGCGGCACCGGGAAGGAGATCGTCGCCCGGGCGCTCCACGCCAACGGCTCGCGCCGATCCGGTCCCTTCGTCGCGCTGAACGTGGCCGCGGTGCCGGGCGAGCTCCTCGAGAGCGAGCTCTTCGGCCACGTCCGCGGCGCCTTCACCGGGGCCACCCAGGCGAAGGAGGGGCTGCTCCAGGCCGCGAGCGGCGGGACCCTCTTCCTCGACGAGGTCGCCGAGATGCCGCTCCCGCTCCAGGCGAAGCTCCTGCGCGCGGTGCAGGAGGGGGAGGTGAGGCGGGTGGGGGACACGCGGACCACCGCCGTCGACGTGCGCTTCGTGTGCGCCACCCACCGCGACCTGCGGGCGGAGGTGGCGGCGGGGCGCTTCCGGGAGGACCTCTACTTCCGCCTGAAGGTCCTCACCATCCGCGTCCCCCCGCTCCGCGAGCGGCGCGACGACATCCTGCCCCTCTTCCGCGCGCTGAACGCGCGGGAGCGGCGCCCGGCGAGGGGGCTCTCCCCGGCGGCGGAGGCCGCGCTCCTCGCCTATCCCTGGCCGGGAAACGTCCGCGAGCTCGGCAACGCCGTGAAGCACGGGTGCGCGCTGGCCCGGGGCGGCGTCATCGAGCTCGCCCACCTGCCCGAGGAG
>DAOMFN010000203.1:0-4750 GCA_035429785.1 Anaeromyxobacteraceae bacterium | reverse complement strand
GACCGGCATACCACTCGGCGGCTCGCAGGTGCAGCGTGCGCCGGTGGCTGTGGAGCAGCGACGCGTACGCGCCGTCGCGGATCAGCGCGTGCACGAAGCCGAAGCTGCGCGCGTCGGTGTCGTCCGAGGTCCAGAACTCGTTCGAGTAGCGCAAGAAACCATAGTTCATGTGTCCGCCGCCCGCCGGGCAGGCCTTCATGATGATGGCGGGGGACTTCGCGGGGGTGGCGGCCTTCGCCGGGACGGGTGCCTTCGCGGCTGCGGTGACCCCCTCCTCGGCGCCCTCCTCGGACTCGGCGGGCGCGCCCTTCTCGCCTTCGCCCTCGCCCTCCTCCGCCTCCTCCGCGTCGCCCTCGAGCGCGCCGAGGTCGATGCCCAGGTCGGCGAGCCCCAGGTCGTCCTCGTCGTCGGCGGCCACCGGCTTCTTCCGCTTCCAGGGCGGCCCCTTCAGCTCCACCGGCGTCGGCGGCGGCTTGAGCGGGAGCTTCACCCCGGCGGGCGGCATGAGCGCGTAGTCGACGTAGTCCTCGGCGATGGCCTCCGACACGCCGAGCGAGACCGAGATCTCGTTCACGAGCAGGTGGCGCGAGCTGTCGTAGAGCTCCCGCTCCTTGGCCGGCAGCGGGCGCATCCGCGCGAGCGAGTGGAGGCCCTTCACGACCTCGGCGACGCCGAGCACGCCGCCGGCGATGAGCCGCTCCACGTTGTCGCGGTGGCGAACCTTCCAGTCGAGCTCCGGGTCGTCGTAGGACGCGCCGAGGTAGTGGAACACCCCCTCGATGTCGTCGGCGGAGGCCACCCGGCGCAGGCCGATGGTGGCGACCTTGCCGAGCGGGACCAGCACCGAGGCGCCGTCCTCCTCGCGAGACATCCGGACGAACTCGAGGCGCTGCCCGGCGATGTCCTTCTGCTCGAGGCCGGTGACCCGGTACACGCCCTGCTTCGGGTAGACCACCCGGTCCCCGGCCTCGAGGTCGGTGGACGAGGCGATGGTGCCGCCCGGGGCCGGGGCTTCTTCCTTCTTCTCGACGCGGTCGCGCTTGCCCAGTCTCACGGCGCACACCGTTACCACGCGCCATCGGGAGCGGCAACGCCCCGAAAACTCAGCGTTCCGGACGGGGCGGGCGGGGGAGGAAGGCGCTCGTCCTGCGCACGTAGGCCACGTACTCGGGGCGCCGTCCGGCGATGTCCTTCTCGAGGAGGCTGACCCCGGAGACCCGGACGAGGAGGAAGGTCATGAGGGCCGGCCCCACGAGGCTCCAGGGCGCGCCGGCCGAGGCGCCGACGATGCCGAGCCCCCACCAGACGAGAGCGTCCCCGAAGTAGTTCGGGTGGCGCGTGTAGCGCCACAGGCCGGTCTGCATGACCTTGCCTCGGTTCGACGGGTCGGCGAGGAACCGGGCCAGCTGCGCGTCCCCGACGGCCTCGAACCCGAGCCCCACCGCGAACACCAGCGTCCCGAGCGCGTCGGCGATCCCGAGTGGGCGGGAGGCGCCCATCGCCGCGCCGGCCTGGAGCGGCAGCGACACCACCCAGAGCAAGGCGCCCTGGAGCAGGAAGACCGTGAAGAGGGAGACGAGCGGGAACCGGTCCCCCCATCCGGCCCGCATGGCCTGGTAGCGCCGGTCCTCCTCCTTCTTCTTCCGCCACCGCGTGCCGATGTGGAAGGCGAGGCGCAGCCCCCAGGCCGCCGTGAGCACGACGAGCAGGGTGGCACGCCCCGAGGGCGGGGAGAGCCACGCCGAGACCAGCGCCACGACGACGAACCCCGGGCCCCAGAAGACGTCGGCGATGGAGGCGTCGCGCAGGGGCAGGGACAGCGCCCAGACCGCCACCATGAAGATGGCCGCGGCTGATGCGGAGGCGAGCAGGACGTCGGTCACGGCCGGCCGCCCGCGCCCCGCCAGAGCCGGGCGCTCGACCAGAGCACGAAGGCGAGCCAGAAGGGCGCGGCGACGGCGAGGAGCTTCGCCGCGGCCTCGGAGAAGGGCTGGCCGGAGACGGGCAGGGAGAGGAGTCCCGCCGCCAGGCCGAGCAGGGCGAGGGCCCGGGCGCCGCTCCGCCACAGCGCCGGAGAGAGGGCGATGAGACCCAGCCCCAGGAGCAGGTTGAAGAGGGCGTCGAGCGAGAGCGTGACCCCGAGCAGCGCGCGGGCCACCGGGGCGCAGGTGGCGCCGTCGCAGCCCGGGAGCACGTGGGTCACGAGCACGAGCGGGGTCACGCACCCCGCGGCGTTCAGCACCGCGCCGGTGGCGATGGACGCGGCCCCGAGCCCGGCCCCGGGGGTGTCGAGCGAGCGACCGAGGGCCCGGGCCCAGCCCGCGAGCGCCAGCAGGCCGAGGATGAACGAGAGCGCGCTCGCGACCGTCGCCTGGGAGTGGGCGAGGGAGAGGGCGGCCCAGCGGTCGATCTCGGTGGGGCGGTAGGCCACCGGGACGTCGGCGAGGAACACCACGCCGAGGACGTTGCCGGTGACGCCCAGGAGGCCGAGCAGGGCGGCGGTGCGATCAGGACGGGTTGGGTTCATCGTAGGAGTAGGCGATCTCGACCTGCTGGGGCGAGCCGTCGTCGCCGGCGACGTTGGAGACGCCCACGTAGCGGACGAGCCGCCGCGTGGTGAGGTCGTACTCGCCCTCGAGGGAGGGCGCGAGGACCCGGAGGATGAAGCTCGTGGGCTCGAAGCGGACCCGGACCTTGCCGCCCTCGATGGGCTCGCCGCGGAGACGGAAGCCGAAGGCGTCGAGCCGGCCGGGCAGGGCGAGGGAGACCCGGAGCGTCTCGCCCCGGGCGAGCGCGTCGAGGTGGGCGCGGGCGTAGCGGTCGAGCCCCTGGCCCGCCACGAGCGGGACGTCCTCCGGCAGGGGCAGCACCTTGACCCGGTCGCCGTCGAGGAGGCGCACGCCCGCGGCGTCCCGGCGGACCGCCTCGAGCGCGCCGGTGCGGAGGTCGCGGAACTCGTACTCCGGGGCGAAGGAGCCCGGAGCGTACTCGGAGACCAGCCGGGCGATGGGGTTGCCGTCGGGGCGCACGTAGCGCGTCTCGGCGCGAACGACCCGGCCGCCCTCGACCACCACCTCGTGGGTCTCCACGTAGGCCACCGCGCCGTCCCGGCCGCGGGCCACGCCCCGGAAGCGCTCCACCGACGCCCGGTCCGTGCCGCCGCCGGCCACGCCCGGGGCGCCGGAGGGCGTCGAGGCGCCTGCCTGGGAGGGGTCGGCGACGAGGAGCGCCGCCACCAGGCCCACGGCGGTCACGGCGACACCATCCCGCGCGGACGGGAGAGGAGCATCTGCGCATCGCCGAGGTAGCGCTCGGCGAAGCCGGCCTCGCAGTAGCAGAGGTAGAAGTGCCAGATGCGCCGGAAGCGCTCGTCGGTGAGCCGCGCCACCGCGTCGGCGTTCCGCGCCAGGTTCTCCCGCCAGGCGGCGAGGGTGGTGGCGTAGTGGGGGCCGATGTCGTCGAGCTGGCGCAGCGTGAGGTCGGAGTGGCGCGTGGCGGCCTGGAGCAACGCCGTGATCGACGGGATGTTCGACCCCGGGAAGACGTAGCGCTTGATGAAGTCCACCCCGCGGACGTGCTGGTCGTAGCGGGCGTCGGCGATGGTGATGACCTGGAGGGCGAGCAGGCCGTCGTCCTCGAGGAGGGAGGCGCACTTCGAGAAGAAGGTGCCGTAGTAGTCGGCGCCCACCGCCTCGAGCATCTCCACCGAGACGACCTTGTCGAAGCGGCCGGAGAGGTCGCGGTAGTCGCTGTGGAGCACCGTCACCCGGTCGGAGAGGCCGGCGTCGGCCACCCGCTGCCGGGCCCGGGCGAGCTGGTTCCGGGAGATGGTGGTCGTGGTGACCCGGCAGCCGTAGCGGGAGGCGGCGTGGACGGCCAGGGCCCCCCAGCCGGTGCCGATCTCGAGGAGGTGGTCGTCGGGCCCGAGCCGGAGCATGCGGCAGAGCCGGTCGATCTTGGCCACGCTCGCCTCCTCGAGCGTCGCGTCCGGGCGCTCGAAGATGCCGCAGGAGTAGGTCATCGTCGGGTCGAGCATGAGCTCGAAGAACTCGTCGCCGAGGTCGTAGTGCTCGGTGATGTTCCGGCGGCTGCCGCTGCGGGTGTTCCGGCGCAGCGCGTGGCGCACGGCGTCGACCGGCCGGCGCAGGAGCGCGAGCCCGCCCTCCAGGCCGTCCATGGCGGAGACGTTCCGGGCCATGAGGCGGACGACCGCGGTGAGGTCGGGGGTGTCCCACTCCCCGGCGGCGTACGACTCGGCCGCGCCCAGGGTCCCGCCGGTGGCGATCCGCCGCCAGAAGGCCGGGTGGCGGACCACCACCTCCGCCGAGAGGCCGTCCCGGGCGGGGACGCCGTGGACCGAGCTGGCCCCGCCCTCGCGGAGCGTGAGCAGCCCCTCGGCGATGCCGGACAGGCGGGGGAGGACGAGGTTCCGGAAGGAGAGGCCGGAGGCGGGGGCGACGTCGGCGTTGACCTGGGTGGTCATGGCGTGCTCCTCGGCGCGGCGGGGGCCGCGCGCTTGGCGGGGTGGACGTGGAACGGCGTGCCCTTCACCCAGAGGCGGAGGGCCTGCCAGTAGATGGCGGCGTGGACCTTCCAGGCCATGAGCGGCTGCAGGAGCGTGGCCCGGCGCAGGGAGGCGGGGGAGAGTGCGCGGCGGCGCAGGGAGAGGCGGGCCCGGAAGACCTCGTCTCCCTCCTCGCGGTTCACCATCTCGACGGCGAGCGACTCGCCGGGAACGGCGAGCCGCCAG
>DAOMFN010000202.1:0-4753 GCA_035429785.1 Anaeromyxobacteraceae bacterium | reverse complement strand
AGCGCGAGCAGCACCCGCTGGGCCTCGAAGAGGCCGCCGGTCTGCTCGAGGTTCTCCTGCATCCGCTCCGGGTAGACCCGCAGGTCCTCGATCATCCGCGCGAAGCGGACGAGCGAGAAGTCGAGCGCGATGGTGGCGTCGGGCCCGATGACCCGCTCCACCGACGAGTGGCTGATGTCCCGCTCGTGCCAGAGCGCCACGTTCTCGAGCGCCGGGACCGCCCAGCCGCGCAGCAGCCGCGCCATGCCGGTGAGGTTCTCGGAGAGGATGGGGTTGCGCTTGTGGGGCATCGCCGAGCTGCCCTTCTGCCCGGCGGTGAAGGGCTCCTCGGCCTCCCGCACCTCGGTGCGCTGGAGGTGGCGGACCTCGGTGGCCTGCTGCTCGAGGGTCGCGCCGGCCACGGCCATGGCGCAGAAGAGGTCGGCGTGGCGGTCGCGGGCCACCACCTGCGTCGCGGCGCCCTCCCCGCCCTCGAGCCCGAGCCGCTCCATGACGAAGGCCTCCACGCGCGGATCCACGTTGGCGAAGGTCCCCACGGCGCCCGAGATCTTGCCCACCGCGGCCACCTTCCCGGCCGCCTCCAGCGCCGCGCGCCGGCGGCCCCAGGCGTCGTACCAGCCGGCGAGCTTGAGCCCGAAGGTGACCGGCTCGGCGTGGATGCCGTGGCTGCGGCCGATCATCGGGGTGCGCCGGTGCTCGAAGGCGCGCTTCCTCACCGCCGCGCGCACCCGGTCCACGTCGGCGACGAGCAGCGCCGTCGCCTCCTTCAGCTGCACCGCGAGGGTCGTGTCGAGGACGTCGGAGGAGGTCATCCCCTTGTGGAGGTGGCGCGCCGGGAGCCCGCCCTTCTCCTCCACGAAGGTGAGGAAGGCGATGACGTCGTGCTTGGTGACCTTCTCGATCTCGTCGATGCGGGCCACGTCGGCGGCGGAGAACTCGAAGCCGTCGAAGGCGCGCCGCAGGGACGCGAGGTCCTCGGCGGGCACCTCGCCGAGCTTCACCATCGCCTCGGCGGCGAGCAGCTCCACGTCGAGCCAGATGCGGAAGCGCCGCTCCGGGGACCAGATGCGGGCCATCTCGGGACGGGTGTAGCGCGGGATCATCGGGGCCTCCCTCGGGTGGCCGCCCTAGCGGCCGGTTGAGCCGAAACCTCCGCCGCCCCGGTCGCTCCCGGGCAGCTCGGACACCTCGTGCAGCGTGGCCCGGCGGACCGGGGCCACGACGAGCTGGGCGATGCGCTCCCCGCGGGGGAGCCGGACGGTCTCCGCACCCCAGTTCACGAGGATGACCCCCACCTCGCCCCGGTAGTCGCTGTCGATGGTGCCGGGGGCGTTGGGGATGCCGAGCCCGTGCCGCAGGGCCAGCCCGGAGCGCGGTCGCACCTGCCCCTCGAAGCCGGGCGGGATGGCCACGGCGATGCCGGTGGGGACGAGCCGGCGCTCGCCAGGGGCGAGCTCCACCGGCTCGTCGGCGCGGAGGTCCATGCCGGCGGAGCCGGCCGTCTGGTAGCGGGGGAGCTCGAGCGGCTCCCCGCGGCCCACGACCCGGAGCACCGCGATGGCGATGGGGTCGTGGTCCGTGGCCACGGGCGTCTCCTAGCCCTTCGCGGGCTCGCCCTCGGTCTTCTGGGCGGCGGCGTCGGCCAGCGCCTCCTTGCGGGAGAGGCGGATCTTGCCGGCGCGGTCGACCGAGATGACCTTCACGAGCACCTCCTCGCCCTCGGAGAGGACGTCGGAGACGCTCTTCACCCGCTTGTCGGAGAGCTCGGAGATGTGGATGAGGCCGTCGGTGCCCGGGAAGATCTCCACGAAGGCGCCGAACTCGGCGATCTTGCGGACCGTGCCCAGGTAGGTCTTCCCGACCTCGGCCTCCTGGGTGAGGTTCTTGATCATCTTGATCGCCGCGTCCACGTTCACCTGGTTCGGGCTGGCGATGTTGATGGTCCCGTCGTCCTCGATGTTGATGCTGCATCCGGTGCGGGCGGTGATGTCCTTGATGACCTTGCCGCCGGGCCCGATGACGTCCTTGATGCGCTCGGAGCGGATCTTGATGGTCGTGATCCGCGGGGCGTAGGCGCTGATGTCGGTGCGCGGGGCCTGGAGGGCCTTCGCCATCTCGCCGAGGATGTGCTTGCGGCCCGCGGCGGCCTGGTTCAGGGCGTTCTCGAGGATCTCCCGGGTCACGCCGCCGATCTTGATGTCCATCTGGATGGCGGTGATGCCGGCCTCGGTGCCGCAGACCTTGAAGTCCATGTCGCCGAGGTGGTCCTCGTCGCCGAGGATGTCGGAGAGGATGGCGATCTTCTCGCCCTCCTTGATGAGCCCCATGGCGATGCCGGCCACCGGGGCCCGCACCGGGACGCCGGCGTCCATGAGCGAGAGGCAGCCGCCGCAGACCGAGGCCATGGACGACGACCCGTTCGACTCGGTGATGTCGGAGACGATGCGGATGGTGTACGGGAACTTGTCCTCCGCGGGGAGCACCGCGCGCAGCGCGCGCTCGGCGAGGGCGCCGTGGCCGATCTCGCGGCGGCCGGGGCCGCGGAGGAACTTCGCCTCGCCCACCGAGTAGGGCGGGAAGTTGTAGTGCAGCATGAACTTCTTGAAGTGCATGCCGGTGAGCATCTCGACCCGCTGCTCGTCCTCCGAGGTGCCCAGCGTGGTGGCCACGATGGCCTGGGTCTCGCCGCGGGTGAAGAGCGCCGAGCCGTGCACGCGGGGGAGCAGGCCGACCTCGCAGGTGATCTGCCGGACCACCGCGTGGCCGCGGCCGCCGATCCGCTTGCCCTCGTCGGTGATCATCCGGCGCATGTACTCGTACTTCACGTCCTCGAAGTAGCCCTTGATCTCCTTCTCGCGGATGGCGATCTCGGCGAGGCGGGTGGCGTCGCCGGCGGCCTCGGCCTTCAGCGCCTCCATGAGCTCCTTCTTGATCTCGGAGAGGCGGCCGTAGCGGTCGTGCTTCTCGTGCCGCCCGTAGGCCTCGCGGACCTTCTCCCAGGTGAGCGACTTCACCTTCTCGCGCAGGGCGAGGTCGTTCTTGGGCGCGTCGAAGGCCCGCTTCGCCTTGCCCACGGCCTTGCCGAGGCGCTCCTGCGCGTCGAGGAGCGGCTGGACGGCGGCGTGCCCGAAGAGGAGCGCGTCGACCATCACCGGCTCGGGGATGTCGAACCCTCCGCCTTCCACCATGGTGATGGCGTCGCGGGACGCGGCCATGACGATGTCGAGGTCGGCGGTGGCGCGCTGGGAGTTGGTGGGGTTGGCGACGAACTTCCCGTCGATCCGGCCCACCCGGACGCCGGCGATGGGCCCGTGGAAGGGGACGTCGGAGACCTGGAGGGCGGCCGAGGCGCCGGTGAGCGCCAGCACGTCGGTCTCGTTCTCCTGGTCGTAGGAGAGGACCGTGGCGATGATCTGGGTCTCGTTGGCGTAGCCCTCGGGGAAGAGGGGCCGGCACGAGCGGTCGATCACGCGGGAGGTGAGCGTCTCCTTCTCGGTGAGGCGCCCCTCGCGGCGGAAGAAGCTGCCGGGGATCTTGCCCGCGGCGAAGAGCTTCTCCTGGTAGTCCACGGTGAGGGGGAAGAAGTCGATGCCCTCCTTCTTCTCCTTCGCCGAGACCACGGTGACGAGGACGATGCTGTCGCCGTGGCGGATCCAGATGGACCCGTCGGCCTGCTTGGCAACCTTGCCGGTCTCGAGGACGATCTCGCGATCGCCGACCTGCGCGCGCTCCTGGATGGCCTTCATGGGGCTCCTCGTACGTCGTGAGCCGGGGGGCGTTCGCCCTCCGGTCCCGCCGTGCGAGTTGCCGCCGCCTGGCCCGCGGTGCCTCTGTTTCTCACCCCGCGGCCGCTCCGGGCGGGAGCGGCGGCCGAGTCGGAAACGGAAGCGCCGTCGACGGTGCGCCGGCCCGCTCGCGGGCGGGCCTGTTGGTTTGCCCCGCCCCCGCTCGCCGGGGGAACCGGGGCGCGCTCCGGACCTCGGGGCCCGGAGCGCTTGCCTCGCTCGCCTACTTCCGGAGGCCGAGCTGGTCGATGACGACCTTGTAGCGGTTCTGGTCGACCTTGCGGAGGTAGTCGAGGAGGCGACGCCGCTGGCCGACCAGCTTCAGCAGGCCCCGGCGGCTGTGGTGATCCTTCTTGTGCGTCTTGAAGTGCTCGGTGAGGTAGGCGATCCGCTCGGTGAGCAGCGCCACCTGGACCTCGGGGGACCCGGTGTCCTTGTCGTGCCGGCGGTACTTCTGGACGACTTCCGTCTTCTTCTCTGCGACGAGCGCCATGTCGGTTGCTCCCTGTCTTGGAATCCGGTCCCGTCGCGGGGGCGAGGCGTGCGCCGCGAGGACAGCGACCGGGGGGTCGAAGGGCGGTCTTTTAGCGGCCCGGGGGGTGAAAGTCAACGCTTCGAAGGACCGGAGGCCCGGATTTCGAGGGGTTGCACGAACACGCGGACCGGTTTCACGCCCTCTTCCCCGCCGGCGCCGGCCGGGGCGCCCATGGCGACGAGGTTCCCCTGCCCGTCGAGGATGCGGCAGAGCGGGCCGGGGGGGCAGGCGCGCCGGAGGGTCCGCCCCTGCACGAGGGCCAGGAGCTCGGCCGGGCTGACATCGAGCGCCGGAAGGTCCCCCAGGGCCTCCGCGGGCCGGACCACGCGGCCGGCGAGGTCTCCGGGGGCGTCCCGGGCCAGCCGCTCGACCTGCTCGAGCGGCAGGGCGTCCTCGATGCGGAAGGGGCCGGACGCGGTCCTGCGCAGGGCTC
>DAOMFN010000201.1:1240-4764 GCA_035429785.1 Anaeromyxobacteraceae bacterium | reverse complement strand
GGTAGACCTTGGTGATCCCCACCGCCTCGAACGCCGGAACCGTGGCGGCCATGGAGGCCCCCCTCCGCGATCGCTGCGCCTCCCTCGAAGGCTACGCCTTCCGCGCCGGGCGCGACCCCGGCAAAGGGGGGTCAGGTCCCGGCCGGGCCGCTCCGTGGACCGGACGGGCCCTTGAAGTCCCGTCCCACCACGTAGACCTCGAAGCTCCGCTCGCGCGTGGCCTCGGGGCGGACCACGTCCACCTTCACGAACCGGGCCCGCATCTCCTTCTGGAAGATGGGGAAGTCGCCGCCCATGAAGACCTTCACGACGAAGGCGCCTCCGAGGCGGAGCGTCTCCTCCGCCACCGCGAGCGCCATCCGCGCGAGCTCGAGCGACCGGGCCTCGTCGGTGACCTTCACGCCGATGGTCTTCGGCGCCATGTCGCTCGTGACGAGGTCGAATCGCCCCGGGTGAAGCTCCCGGATCCGGTCGAGGGCATCCGGCGCGAGGAGGTCGAGCACCGCGGTGCGGACCCAGGGCTTCCCGAGCCCCCGGATCTCGACGATGTCCACGCCCACGGCCACCCCCCGCGGCCCCACGACTTCCGCGAGGACCTGCAGGAATCCCCCCGGCGCGGCGCCCAGGTCGAGCACCGCGCCGCCCTTCCCGAGCAGCTTCTGCCGCCGGAGGATCTCCTCGATCTTGAAGGCGGACCGGGCCCGGAAGCCCTGCTCCTTCGCCGCGTGGAAGTACCGGTCCTTCGGGTCGTAGGGCTTGGCCATGGCTCCGTGCTCGCGGTCCCTTCCTTACCCCATTCCGGCCCGCCTCGCCCCTTGACGCCACCTCGCGCTCCGTCGGATAACCCATGCCCCGGATCGGTACGGGAACTTTCCCGAGGAGAGGCGAGACCCATGGCGACGATCATCACCGAGGAGTGCATCAACTGCGGCGCGTGCGAGCCCGAGTGCCCCAACGGCGCCATCAGCCAGGGCGATGACATCTACGTCATCAACCCGGACCTCTGCACCGAGTGCGTCGGCTTCCACGACGAGGAGGCCTGCGCGGCCGTCTGCCCGGTCGACTGCTGCGTGCCGGATCCGGCCCGCCCGGAGACCGAGGAGCAGAACTACGCCAAGCTCGCCGCCATCCACGCCGACAAGACCTTCCCGGCGCTGGCCGATCTGCCCGCGAACCTCTCCCGGTTCCGCAAGGGCTAGCGCGCGGCGCGCTGGCGCGCGACCCGGTTTCCCGAGCCCCGCCCGTCGGCCGACGCGCGGGGCTCGCCGTTTTCGACGGCCGATCGAGAGGGGTGCCGCATGGAGACGCTCACCGGAGGGCAGCTCGTCGCCCGCATGCTCCGCAAGGAGGGGGTGGGGACGGTCTTCACCCTCTCCGGCCTGCACGTGGCCCCCATCTACGTGGGGCTCGTGGAGGAGGGCATCGGCATCGTCGACACCCGCCACGAGCAGGCGGCGGCCCACGCCGCCGACGCGTGGGCGCGGCTCACCCGCGGGGTGGGCGTGGCCATCGTCACCGCCGGGCCCGGGGTCACCGACGCGGTCACCGGCGTCGCCAACGCGTGGGCGGCGAACGTGCCGCTCCTCCTCATCGGCGGCGCCGCACCCACCTTCAACCAGGGGCGCGGCTCGCTGCAGGAGATGCCCCAGACCCAGCTCTTCCAGGGCATCACGAAGTGGAGCGACCGGGTGCCCTCGCCGGAGCTCCTGCCGAGCTACATGGCGAAGGCCTTCCGGGTGGCCCGCGCCGGCCGCCCCGGCCCGGTCTTCCTGGAGATCCCCTGGGACGTGCTCTCGAACGGCGCCGACGCCTCCATCGCCGACGCGATGACGCGGTACCGCACCGACGCCCGCTCGCCCGGCGACCCGCGGCGCATCGACGACGCCCTGGCGCTCCTCGAGGGAGCCGAGCGGCCGGTGGTGCTGGGCGGCTCGTCGATCTGGTGGGACGACGCCCCCACGGTGCTCGACCGCTTCGCGCGCCGCACCGGCATCCCGGTCTACCTGAACGGCATGGGGCGCGGCTGCCTGCCGCCCGACCACCCGGAGTTCTTCCAGCACACCCGCAAGGAGGCGCTCGGCGAGGCCGACGTGGTCCTGGTGGTCGGAACGCCGCTCGACTTCCGGGTGGGCTACGGAACGGAGCCCACCTTCGCGTCGGGCGCGCGCGTGATCCAGGTGGACGTGGACGGGGCCGAGATCGGGCGGAACCGGCCCATCGAGGTGGGCATCGTGGGCGACTCGCGCAGCGTGCTCGAGCAGCTCGAGGCCGGGGCGAAGGCGGCCCCGGGGACCGCGGCCTGGCGGGAGCGGCTGCGCGCGAGCGAGAGGCGCAAGCTCGAGAAGCAGGCCGCCTTCGAGGGGAGCGACCAGCGCCCCATCCACCACTTCCGGCTCGGCAAGGAGATCGACGCCGCGGCCCGGCGCGCCGGCGACGTCACCTTCGTGGCCGACGGCGGCAACGTGGTGGCGGTGGCGGCGAAGAGCATCCAGCTGCCCCGCCCGGGCCGGTGGCTCGACCCCGGCCCGCTCGGCTGCCTGGGCGTGGGCGCACCCTTCGCGCTCGCCGCGAAGACGCTCGCCCCGGAGCGGCCGGTGCTCGTCATCCAGGGGGACGGCTCCTTCGGACTCAACGGCTTCGACTTCGAGACCGCGGTCCGCTTCAAGCTGCCCATGGTCGTCGTGGTCGGCAACGACGCCGCCTGGGGTCAGATCATGGTCCCGCAGCGCAGCATGTACGGGGAGGACAAGAGCCCGGCCACCCGGCTCGCGTCGACCCGGTACGACCGCGTGGTGGAGGCGTTCGGCGGTCAGGGGGAGCACGTCGACGACCCGGCCGACCTGCCGGGCGCCCTCGACCGCGCCTTCGCGTCCGGGACGGTCTACTGTGTGGACGTCGCCATCGACCCGGAGGCGGCCGCCGCCTCGGGCGCCGCCGGATACGCCGTCTGATCGGAGGACGTCATGCCCGCTCCCCACCCGAAGCTCCACCGCGACCGCGCCGTGATCCTGGTCGTGGACGTGCAGGACCGGCTCACCCCGGCCATGCCCCCCGAGACTCTTGCACGATTGGTGAAGTACGCGCGCGCCCTCATCCACTGCGGGAAGACGCTCGGGCTCCCGGTCCTGTGCACGGAGCAGTACCCGAAGGGGCTGGGGCACACCATCCCGGAGCTCCTCGAGCTCCTCCCCTCCCCGCCGCTCGAGAAGGTCCACTTCTCCTGCGGCGCCGATCCGGCCTTCCAGCGGACGCTCGAGACCACCGGGCGCAAGCAGGTCGTCGTCACCGGGATGGAGACGCACGTCTGCGTCTTCCAGACCACCCGCGACCTCGTGGCGCAGGGCTACGACGTGCACGTCTGCGCCGACGCCGTGTCGAGCCGCACCGAGGAGCACCGGGTGCGCGGGCTCGAGCTGGCCCGGCAGGCCGGCGCGGTGGTCACCACCGCCGAGACCGCCATCTTCGACCTGCTCCACCAGGCCGCCACGCCCGAGTTCAAGGCCGTGTCGCCCTGGGTGAAGTAG
>DAOMFN010000201.1:0-1140 GCA_035429785.1 Anaeromyxobacteraceae bacterium | reverse complement strand
GGCAGCAATGGATTTACCCGCGTCGTGATCTCGTAGTGGATGGTGCCGGCCCAGCCGGCGAGCGCCTCGGCGGTGACCGTCTCGTCCCCGTCCCGCCCGAGCAGCGTGACCACGTCGCCGGCGGCGGCGCCCGGGACGTCGGTGACGTCCACCATGAACATGTTCATGCAGATGCGCCCCAGCACCGGGGCGCGGTGGCCGCGCAGGAGCACGTGGGCCCGCGACGAGAGCGCCCGCGAGTACCCCTCGAAGTAGCCCACCGGGATCACCGCGATGCGCGTGCGCCGCGGGGCCCGCCAGGTCCGGCCGTAGCCCACGTAGCCGCCCGGGGGGACGTCCTTCACCTGGGCGACGAGCGCCCTCCAGGACATCACCGGGGAGAGCGCGAACCCGGCGAGGCCCCGCTCCCGCGCCGAGACGAGCGTCTCGCGCGACGGCCACAGGCCGTAGAGGCCGATGCCCACCCGGGCCATGTCGAAGTGGGTGCGGGGGAAGAGGATGGCCGCCGCCGAGCAGGCGGTGTGGCGCACGGCGGGACGGACCCCTACCGCGGAGACCCGCTCGACACCCTCGGTGAATGCGGCGAGCTGCGACTCGGCGTAGCCGTGATCGGTGGTGTCCTCGATGTCGGCGAAGTGGGTGGAGATGCCCTCGAGGAGGACGCCCTTCTCGGCGGCGGCCACCCGGGCCAGGGTGACGGCGTCGTCGGCCTCGAGCCCCTGGCGGTGGGTCCCGGTCTCGAGCTTGAGGTGCACCCGGGCGGTCCGCCCCTGGGCGCGGGCGGCGCGGGCGAGCAGCGGGATCACCGTGGGGTCGTAGAGGGTGAGCCGCAGGTCGGCGGCGACCGCCTCCTCGAAGTCCTGGGGCGGCGTGTGCCCCAGGCAGAGGATGGGCACGTCGGACCCCACCAGCCGGCGCAGCGGCAGCCCCTCGTTCGCTCCCCAGACCGCGAGCCAGGACGCACCGGCCCGGAGCGCCGCCGGGGCCACCAGCGCCACGCCGTGGCCGTACGCCTCGCTCTTCACGACCGCCGCGAACCGGGCGCCCCCGAGCCGACCCTGGAAGGCGCGGGCGTTGGCGGCGAGCGCGCCGAGATCGAGCTCCAGCCAGGTCACCGTGCCGGGAGGGGGGCCGGCGGGG
>DAOMFN010000200.1:0-4765 GCA_035429785.1 Anaeromyxobacteraceae bacterium | reverse complement strand
GCGGCCGGCGCCGGCCACGACCACCGCCGCAGCCCCGTCGCCGAAGATCCCGGAGGCGACCGCATTGGCGACGGACGCGTCGTCCCGCTGCAGGGTGAGCGAGCACAGCTCCACCGAGAGCAGGACCCCCACGTCGCCCGGGAAGCCGCGGACGAGGTCGGAGACCCGCGCCAGGCCCGCCGCGCCGGCCACGCAGCCGAGCCCGAAGACCGGCACGCGCTTCACGTCGGGGCGCAGCCCGAGCCGGTTCGAGAGGCGCGCGTCGATGGAGGGCGTCGCGAGCCCGGTGACCGTCACGAAGACGAGCTGGTCGACGTCGCGCGGCCCGAGACCGGCCGCTTCGAGGGCGCGCCGCACCGCCTGCTCGCCGAGGTCGACGGCCGCGGCGATCCAGGCGTCGTTCGACTTCCGGAAGGAGTCGAGCCCGGGGTACGCGGCGAGCGGGAGCGCGAGGTGGCGCCCCTTCACCTTCACGGCGCGGTGGAGCTCGTCGAGCCGGTCGGCGTTGAAGTGGCGGGCCGCCCAGTGGGCCCGCAGCGCCGCCGTGAGGGTCTCCTGGTCCACGTGGTGCGGGGGCAGCACCCGGGACGCGGACAGGACGGCAGGGGCGCTCGGGGCGCGTCTCTCGAGGGGCTCGGGCACCGTTCCAGGACTAATCGGCGGATCGCGGCCGCGCCCCATCCGGACCGGGAGCGCCCCTTCCCGGCACTTGCCTTGCAGGCCTGGCGACTTACGCTTTTTTGACCATGAGACCCGAAAAGCTGACCGTGAAGGCCCAGGAGGCCCTCCAGGAGGCCCACGCCGAGGCCCGCAAGCGGGAGCACCAGGCCATCGACCTCGAGCACCTCCTCCTCGCGCTGCTCCACCAGGAGGACGGCGTGGCCCGCCCGCTGCTCGAGCGCATCGGCGCGAGCCCGCAGCAGATCGAGAGCCGGCTGGAGGACGAGCTCCGCTCCGTGCCCCGCGTGAAGGGGGGCGGCGAGCCCTTCTTCGGCAACCGGCTCCAGAAGCTCCTCGACCGCGCCGAGGACGAGGCGAAGCGGCTCAAGGACGAGTACGTCTCCACCGAGCACCTGCTCGCCGCCGCCGCCGAGGACAAGAGCCCGCCGGGCGAGGCCCTGCGCGCAGCCGGCGCCACCGCCGAGCGGCTCCGCGGCGCCGTGAAGGACATGCGCGCCGGCGCCCGGGTGACGAGCCCCGAGGCGGAGAGCCAGTACCGCGCCCTCGAGAAGTACACGAAGGACCTCACCGAGCTGGCCCGCAAGGGGAAGCTCGACCCGGTGGTGGGGCGCGACGAGGAGATCCGGCGCACCATCCAGATCCTCTCCCGCCGCACGAAGAACAACCCGGTGCTCGTCGGCGACCCGGGCGTGGGCAAGACCGCCATCGTCGAGGGGCTGGCCCGCCGCATCGTCGACGGCGACGTGCCCGAGGGCCTCAAGGGCAAGAAGATCCTCTCGCTCGACATGGGCTCGCTCGTCGCCGGGGCCAAGTTCCGCGGCGAGTTCGAGGAGCGTCTCAAGTCGGTGATGAAGGAGGTCGTCGCCTCCGAGGGGCAGATCATCCTCTTCATCGACGAGATGCACACCATCGTGGGAGCGGGCGCGGCCGAGGGGGCCATGGACGCGGGCAACCTGCTCAAGCCGGCGCTCGCCCGCGGCGAGCTGCACGCCATCGGCGCCACCACGGTGAACGAGTACCGGAAGCACATCGAGAAGGACCCGGCGCTGGAGCGGCGCTTCCAGCCGGTCTTCGTGGGCGAGCCCACGGTGGAGGACACCGTCTCCATCCTGCGCGGCCTGAAGGAGCGCTACGAGGTCCACCACAAGGTCCGCATCCAGGACGCGGCGCTCGTGGACGCGGCGCGCCTCTCGAACCGCTACATCACCGACCGCTTCCTCCCCGACAAGGCCATCGACCTCGTCGACGAGGCGTCGAGCCGGCTCCGCATCGAGATCGACTCGATGCCCACCGAGGTGGACGAGATCCGCCGCCGCATCGCCCAGCTCGAGATCGAGAAGCAGGGGCTCAAGAAGGAGAAGGACGACGCCTCGCAGCGGCGGCTCGCCGACGTCGAGAAGGAGATCGCCGGCCTGAACGAGCAGTTCGCGGGGCTGAAGGCCCGCTGGGACCGCGAGAAGGGGCTCATCCAGAAGCTCTCCGCGCTGCGCGCCGACCTCGAGCAGGTGAAGACCGAGCAGGCCGACGCCGAGCGCAAGGCCGACTTCAACCGGGCCGCCGAGATCAAGTTCGGCAAGCTCCCCGGCGTGCAGGCCGAGATCGAGAAGGTGCAGAAGGAGCTGGCCGAGGCCCAGAAGCAGGGCGCCATGCTCCGCGAGGAGGTCACCCCCGAGGAGATCGCCGAGGTGGTCTCCAAGTGGACCGGCATCCCGGTCTCCAAGCTCATGGAGGGGCAGAAGGAGAAGCTCCTCTCCATGGAGAAGCGGCTCGCCGAGCGGGTCATCGGGCAGGAGCTCGCCGTCCAGGTGGTGTCGGCGGCGGTGCGGCGGGCCCGGTCCGGCATGCAGGACCCCAACCGCCCCATCGGCTCCTTCATCTTCCTCGGCCCCACCGGCGTCGGGAAGACCGAGACCGCGCGCGCGCTCGCCGAGTTCCTCTTCGACGACGACGACGCGATGATCCGCATCGACATGTCGGAGTACATGGAGAAGCACGCGGTCTCCCGCCTCATCGGCGCCCCCCCGGGCTACGTGGGGTACGAGGAGGGCGGCCAGCTCACCGAGGCGGTGCGCCGGCGTCCCTACTCGGTCGTGCTCTTCGACGAGATCGAGAAGGCCCACCGCGACGTCTTCAACGTGTTCCTCCAGATCCTCGACGACGGGCGGCTCACCGACGGCCAGGGGCGCACGGTCGACTTCCGCAACACCGTGCTCATCATGACGTCCAACGTCGGCTCCGAGCACATCATGCGGCTCGGCGCCCGCAAGGACGCGGGCAAGGAGATGCGCGAGGCCGCCCTGGAGGCGCTCCGCGCCGAGTTCAAGCCCGAGTTCCTGAACCGCGTGGACGACGTGGTGGTGTTCCGCCCGCTCTCCCGCGAGGACCTCTCCCACATCGTGGAGATCCAGCTCGCCCGGCTGCGGAAGCTGCTCGCCGAGCGGCAGATCACCCTCGAGCTCTCGGAGAAGGCGCGCGAGGCGGTGGCCGACGCGGGCTACGACCCGGTCTACGGGGCGCGCCCGCTCAAGCGGGCCATCCAGCGGATGATCCAGGACCCGCTCTCCACGCGCCTCCTCCAGGGCGACTTCGGCCCGGGCGACCACGTGGTGGTCGACGAGGGCGACGACGGCGGCCTCGCGTTCACGAAGGGGACGCGGCCGGCGGAGCCTGCGGCGGAGAAGAAGGAGAAGAAGAAGGGGAAGTGACCGGGTCGGCGAACGGGTCGAGGGCCGCGGCGAAGCGCTCCCAGAGCGTGGCCGGTCCCTCGACCCTGCGCCCCTCGAGCATCGAGCGGAGCTGGAGCGCGTTCACGACCTCCTGCCCGCCGAAGTGGTTGTTCGTCACCACGACCACCTCGGCCACCCCCGGCGCGGCGGCCACCGCCCGCACCCGCTCCACCCAGGGCGACAGCTCCTCCGGCGCGTACAGGTAGTCGTAGCGCTCGTCCCGGGTGGCGTCGGCGCGGAACCAGTCGGCCGCGTTCCTGCCGTGGATGCGGACGTAGGCGACGGGCGCCGTGGCCACCGCCGATGGGCCGAGCGAGTCCCGGAAGAGCGGCTGGTCCAGGTTCACGAAGCCGATGCCCTCTGCGGCCAGCGACGCGTAGAGCTCCGGGACGTCCCAGGAGGCGTGGCGCACCTCGAGCACGAGGGGCAGTCCGCGCAGTTCCCGGGTGACGAGGCGCAGCCAGGCCCGGTTCTCCGGATCGCGCTTGAACGACCACGGGAACTGGAGGAGCGCGGCCGCGAGCCGCCCTCCGCCGGCGAGGAGGTCGAGCCCTTCCCGGGCGGCCCGGACGTCGGCCGCGGAGAGCGGCGCGCGCTCGTGGGTGAGGCGCCGCCAGACCTTGGCCGAGAAGCGGAAGTCCCGCCGGCCCTCGACGCGAGAGAGCCAGGACCGGACCGTCCGCGGGGCCGGCGGCCGGTAGAAGGTGGAGTTCACCTCGACGAGCGGGAAGAACCCGGCGAGCCAGGCCAGCGGGTCGAACCCCCGGGGAGCCGGCGACGGGTAGACGACCCCCTTCCAGTCCTCGTAGTCCCACCCCGCGACGCCGACGCGGATCACGGCTGGACCATATCGAGGGAACCGGACCGGCGTGGGGAAATGGGGCGCAACGGGCCGGCCTGCCCCGTTTCTCCCCGCTCCCTGCTCGGATCCCGGTCAGCCGGGCGCGGCAAGCGCCCGATATGACTGGATCCGGACCGTCGCCCGGATCGGCACGCCCCCTGCCTACAGGACTGCTGCCGGCCGCGTGCCGGAACGACCACCCCCCTCGCGCCTAGGAGGCCGTGTAGACGAGAGCCCTTCCCGAGCCCAAGACCTTCGAGGCCGGTGGCGTTTGCCGCCGGCCTCGTCGTGTTTGTAGCCGTTCGGACCGGAGTGGGGGCAGAATTCCAGGCTCCGTCCAGCCGTTGAACGGCCAGGCAGGAGGAAGGACACGCCGATGGAAGAGGAGAGGCCCAGGACCGCCATCAAGCCGCCGAGCGCGGTGCCGCTCGTCCTCGTCGTGCTCGCGATGGTGGCGGCTGGCGGCGCCGGAGTCTGGTGGGTGCTCGGCCGGGGCCCCGGCCCCGCGCCAGCGACC
>DAOMFN010000199.1:0-4823 GCA_035429785.1 Anaeromyxobacteraceae bacterium | reverse complement strand
GGGTCCTCGCGCACCGGCACGGCCGCGATGACGAGCCCCGGCGGCTCGACCGCCGGGAGGTCCTTCATCGAGTGGACCGCGATCTGGGCGTCGCGCCGGAGCAGCGCGTCCTCGATCTCCTTCACGAAGAGCCCCTTGCCGCCCACCTCGGCGAGGGGGACGTCGAGGATGCGATCGCCCCGGGTCATGAGCTCGAGCAGCTGGACGTCGAGCCCCGGCTCGCGCGCGCGCAGCAGGTCGGACACGTGGTGCGCCTGCCACTTGGCGAGGGCGCTGCGGCGGGTGGCGATGCGGACGGTCATCGGGGGTTCTCCGGGTTCGCGGCCGCGCCGGGGCCGGGCTCCGTGGCGCGGCGCGGGCTGGGGTTCTCGGTCTCGCCCATGCCGAACAGCTCGGCGGCGGCGCCGGGGAGGTCGCTGTCGCCCGAGGCCGCGGCCTCCTTCAACCGGGCGGTGGGGCCGTGCAGCAGCTTGTTCACGATGGCCTGGGCCATGGCCTCGACGCTCCTGCGCCCCTTCTCGTCGAGCTTGCCGCCCACGTGGGAGAGGGTCCGCTCGGCCTCGGCGCGGGCGATCTGCTCGGCGCGCCGCCGGAGCTCGGCGAGGACCGGCAGGGCCGCCCGGGTCTCCCGCTCCTGGGAGAAGGTCATCACCTCGGCCTCGACGATGGCCTCGGCGCGGATGGCCTCCTCGGCGCGGGCCGCGTGGGTCTGGGTGACCACCTTCTGCAGGTCGTCGATGTCGTAGGCGTAGACGTTGTCCTGCTCGGAGCAGGCCGGGTCGACGTTGCGGGGCACGGCGACGTCGATGAAGCAGATGGAGCGGCCGCGCCGGACCTTCATGACCTGGGCGGCGAGCTCGCGGGTGATGACGTAGGTCGGGGCGCCGGTGGAGACGATGACCACGTCGGACAGCGCGAGCAGGCTCACGAGCCCCTCCCAGGGCTCGGCCACCGCCCCGATCTCGGCGGCCAGCGCGCGGGCCCGCTCCGGGGAGCGGTTGGTGACGAGGATGCGGTCGCAGCCGAGCTCGCGGAGCGCCTTCGCCGAGAGCGCGCCCATCTTCCCCGCGCCCACGAGGAGCACCGACCGGCCCCGCAGGTCGCCGAAGATCTTCTCGACGAGCTCCACCGCCACCTGCGAGACCGAGCCGGCGCCCTTCGCGATCTCGGTCTCGTTGCGGACCCGCTTGGCGGTGGCGAAGGCCCGGTTGCAGAGGCGGGAGACGAACGCGCCGGCGGTGGAGGCGCTGGCCGCGAGCCCGTAGGCCTCCTTCACCTGCCCCAGGATCTGGGGCTCGCCCACGACCATGGAGTCGAGGCTCGAGGCGACGCGGAAGAGGTGGCGGACCGCCTCGCGCCCGGAGCGCTCGTAGAGGTGGCCGGCGGCCTCGGAGGTGCGCTCCAGGAAGAAGGCCCGCGCCGGCTCCACCGCGTCGCCGTAGACGTAGCACTCCACCCGGTTGCAGGTGGAGACCACCATGACCTCGCCGACCCCGGAGCGCTCCCGCAGGTCGGAGAGCGCCTGCTTGAGCTCCTCGCCGCCGAGCGCGACCTTCTCGCGCACGGCCACCGGGGCGCTCTTGTGGGAGAGCCCCACGAGGTGCAGCTCTCGTCCTCCGCCGTTCACCGCGGCTGCCCCGAGAAGTCGCCGCCGTGGCGGGTGAAGCCGGGCGGGGAGACGTTGAGCGCCGTGATCGACCCGATGACGAGCAGGAAGGCGCCGATGGTGAGGAACGCGAAGCGGCGGCCGTGCCAGCCGGTGTGCCGGAGCTGGACCATGCCCCCGTAGAGCATCCAGATGACGAGCGAGCTGACCTGCTGCGGGTCCCACTGCCAGGCGCTCTTCCAGACCACCTTGGCCATCCCGGAGCCGGTGAGCAGCGCCACCGTGTAGACCACGAAGCCGAACCGCACGAGGCGCTGGTTCAGCTGGTCGAGCGCGGCGAGCGAGGGCAGCCGGGAGAAGAGCGCGCCGAACCGCTTGCCCTTCACCTCCCGCTCCTGGAGGAGGTACATCACCGCGACGAGCGAGGCGAGGGCGAAGAGGGAGACGCCGAGCAGCGCCGTCACGATGTGCACCGTGAGCATGGGGCGGCGCACCGCCTCCGGCAGCACCTCGGGGAAGTCCGGCTTCACGAGGAAGAGCGTGGGCAGGAGCACGACGAGGATGAGCGGCGTGACGAAGGCCCCCACCGCCGGCACCCGGTAGAGCCGCTGCACGACGAGCGAGGCCCCGGCGGCGAGCCAGGTCATCACCACGAGCCCCCCGCGGAGCCCGAAGAACTCCGCCCCGCCGTACTCCTTGCAGCCGAGCCCGATGGCCGCCGCCTGGACCAGGAAGGCGATGCCGAGCAGCCACTGCCCCACCGTCGCCAGGGCCACGTGCCGCGGCCGGGCGAAGTAGAGGACGTAGGCCGTGACCGCCCCGGCGTAGAACAGGGCGGCGAAGCGAAGCACGAGGAGGCTCATCGAGGGTCTCGTTCGGGTCGTCGGATCGGACTGCCCGTAGTGGGCCCGTCAGGAAAGATTGTCAAGGAGGAACCGGGCGAGAGCCTCGGCCTCCTGCCGCCGGTCCTCCAGGTCGCCGGGGAGCGTCCGGTCGTCGCCTCTGGCCGCGTCTCGACCCTGCCCCCGCGCCGGAGGAGCCATGCGGGAGGCGGCCTCCACGGCCGACGCCTCGGCGAGGTATCCGGGTTCGACCTCGTACGCCACCTCGCCGAGCACCACCGAGCGGGCCACGGCGTCCCCGCCGCGCTCCCGGATCTGGGCGAGGGTCTTCACCCGCGCAACCAGGCGCTCGACGTCCTCGCCGCCCCCGGCCACCCGCAGGAAGCGGACCGCGGGCTCGAGGGCGTAGCGGCGACCCCGCCCCTCCCCGGAGGCGAGCGCAATGGACTGCCCGTCCACGTCGATGCGCCCCTGGTCGGCCCAGGCGTCGAGGAGCGACTGCGAGACGAAGAGAAGGCCGCCTGACATGGAGAGATCGCGGGTCGTTCCGGCCACTTGCGCCGTCCGTCGAACCTAGCACGCCCTCCGGGCCGCTTGCCAGGGCACCCGGGAGGCGTTACGTAGGCGACCCTATGGCTTCCAACGACGTCGTGACCCTCGAGGACGGCACCTTCGACGCCGAGGTGCTGAAGAGCGACATCCCGGTCCTGGTGGATTTCTGGGCGGTCTGGTGCGGCCCCTGCAAGGCCATCGCGCCGGTCGTCGAGCAGATCGCCAAGGACTGGAAGGGCAAGGTGAAGGTCGCGAAGATGGACATCGACCACAACCAGAAGGTGGCCCAGCAGTTCAACATCCGGTCGATCCCGACGCTGCTCGTCTTCAAGGGCGGCAAGGTGGTCGACACCGTCATCGGGGCGGACAAGACGAGGCTCCTGGAGAGCGTGAAGAAGGCGGCGGGCTGAACGTTGCAGCGCCGCGAACGCAGTTCGTGGCGCAAGAGCGGGACCACGGCAACGCCTGGCCGTGGGGTGCCGCGGCGCCCGGCACGATCCTGTCATTGGGGTCGCGAGCGACCGGCGCCGTACCGTGCTCGGAGAGACGGATTCTCGTCGCGGCTCTTGCGCGCGCTGAAGCGCGCGCTGTTAATTCGCAAACCTCTTCGTCCCCACGCTCGCGAGCATCGCCACCGCGGTGAGCACGATCACCACGCTCGTCCCCCCGTAGCTCATGAGCGGCAAGGTCACGCCCACCACCGGCAGCACCCCCGTGACCATCCCCATGTTCACGAAGGCGTGCCAGAAGACGAGCGACGTCGCCCCCACCGCCACGAACTGGCCGAAGCGGTCGCGCGCCTCGAGCGCGATGGTGATCCCCGACCCGACCAGGGCGAAGTAGAGCGCCAGCAGCAGCAGGGTCCCCGCGAAGCCGTGCTCCTCGGCCCAGACCGAGAAGATGAAGTCGGTGTGCTGCTCGGGGAGGAAGGAGAGGAGGGTCTGCGTCCCCTGCCCCCACCCCTTGCCGAACACCTGGCCCGACCCCACCGCGATCATCGACTGGGTGGCGTGGTAGCCGGCCCCGAGCACGTCTCCCTCCGGGTTCAGGAAGGTCTCCACCCGCTTGCGCTGGTAGGGCTTCAGGTGCGGCCAGGCCGCCGCGCCGGCGAGCGCCCCCGCCAGCCCCAGCACGACGAGGGTCTTCCACCGCACCCCGGCGAAGAGGATCATCGTGGCGCCCACGGCGAGGATGATGAGCGCAGTGCCCAGGTCGGGCTGCCTCTGGACGAGGACCGCCGGGACCACCACGAGCAGCCCCGGCACGGCGATTCCCGCCAGACCGCGCGCGCCACGCCGCGGGTCGCTCTCGCGCTCCGAGGAGAACCACCGCGCCAGCACGAGGATGACGGCGATCTTGGCGACCTCCGACGGCTGGAAGTTCACCGGCCCGAACGTCAGCCAGCGGCGTGCGCCCATGATGACCCGTCCCCGGATCAGCACGAGGACCAGGAGGACGAGCACCACCCCGTAGAGGACCCAGGCGCCGCGCCGGAACATCCGGTGGTCGACGAGCACCACGGCCATCGCCACCACGAGGCCGATGCCCATCCAGGTGGCCTGCGTCACCCAGACCTGGTCGCGGCCGGTCCGGGACGCCGACGCGAGGTTCCACACGCCGATGGCGCAGATGGAGAGCACGAGGAAGGCCACGTGCCAGGGGAAGCGCGCGACGGAGCGCTGGCGCGGGGCTCCCAGGCTGGCCAGGCCGGACAGGTCAAGCGCCACGGCGCCCTCCGGGTGCGGCGGGGAGCGCGGCGCGGGCGGGCTTCTCCACGCGGTTCGGCGGCTGGGGAGGCGGCGGGGCGGGCGCGGCCGGTGGCG
>DAOMFN010000198.1:3486-4834 GCA_035429785.1 Anaeromyxobacteraceae bacterium | reverse complement strand
AGCGAGCTCTTCCGGGAGATCATGGGGCTCGGCGCCTACTACCCCACCCGGGCCGAGCAGCGGATCCTGGAGCGGCACGCGGCGGAGATCACCGCACCGCTCGCCGGGAGGGCCTGCACCGTCGTGGACCTCGGCGCCGGCGACGGCGCGAAGACGCGGCTCCTGCTCGACGCGCTCTGCGGGCACGGGCCGCCTCCCTGCTACGCCCCCGTCGACCTCTCCGGCGCCGCGCTCGCGCAGGCGAGCGGGCGCATGGCGTCGGCGTTCCCCGGCATGGAGATCGTGCCGGTCGAGGCGGACTACCTCCAGGGGCTGCGTGCGCTGGGCACGGGGCGCCCGGGCCCGCTGCTCGTGCTCTTCCTCGGGAGCAACGTCGGGAACCTCGAGCGCGCCGAGGCCGCCCGCTTCCTCCGCTCCCTGCGCCGGCGGCTCCGGCCGGGCGACCACGTGCTCGTCGGCCTCGACCTCGTGAAGGACCCGGCAACGCTGCACGCCGCGTACGACGACGCCGCCGGCGTGACGGCCGCCTTCAACCTGAACCTCCTCGAGCGGATCAACCGGGAGCTCGGCGGGGATCTCGACGTCCGCGCCTTCGAGCACGTCGCCACCTTCGATCCCGCGCGGCCGGCGATGGAGAGCTGGCTCCGCAGCCGGAGGCGGCAGCGCGTCCGCGTCGCGGGACGCTGCTTCTCCCTGGAGGCCGGGGAGCGCATCCACACCGAGATCTCGTGCAAGTACCGGGAGGGGGACATCGACGCCTTCGCCCGCCACGCCGGGTTCGAGGAGGTCGGACGCCACCGGGACCGAAGCCACCGCTTCGCCGACGCGGTCTGGCGGGTGGGAGCGCCGCGGTGACCGCCGCGCTGGCCGCCCCGAGGGCCGCCGCGGAGCTCGCCGGCCGGATCGCCGAGGTCCGCGCCTTCACCGAGGGGCTCAGCGCGCCGCTCGATCCGGAGGACATGGTCGTGCAGTCGATGCCGGACGCGAGCCCGGTGAAGTGGCACCTCGCGCACACCACCTGGTTCTTCGAGACCTTCCTGCTCGCTCCGCGGCTGCCGGGCTTCCGGCCCCACGATCCGCGCTGGGGCCCGCTCTTCAACTCGTACTACGTGGCCGCCGGCGCCCGGCACCCGCGCCCGGAGCGCGGGCTCCTCACCCGGCCCACGGTGGGCGAGGTCATGGCGTGGAGGCGGACGGTCACCGGCCAGGTCCTGGACCTCCTCGGATCGCCCGCCGGCCATGACCCGGAGGTGCGGGCGGTGGCGGAGCTCGGCTTGCACCACGAGCAGCAGCACCAGGAGCTCGTCCTCACCGACCTCCAGCACGCCCTCTCCCGCAACCCGCTGGC
>DAOMFN010000198.1:2273-3386 GCA_035429785.1 Anaeromyxobacteraceae bacterium | reverse complement strand
CAGCCTGCACGGGCGGATCCCGCTCGACCCGGCCGCCCCGGTCTGCCACGTGAGCTACTACGAGGCCGACGCGTACGCCCGCTGGGCGGGTGCCCGCCTCCCCACCGAGGCGGAGTGGGAGGGGGCGGCCGGGGGGTTCGACGGCACGGGCCAGTTCGTCGAGGACGGCCTCCTCGTCCCGCGGCCGACCGGCGCGGAGGCGCCGCCGTTCGGCGGGGCCTGGACGTGGACATCGAGCGCCTACGGTCCCTACCCCGGCTACCGGCCGGCCGCCGGCGCGCTCGGCGAGTACAACGGCAAGTTCATGGTGAACCAGGTCGTGCTCCGCGGAGGCTCGTGCTTCTCGCCGCGCTCGCACCTGCGCTCCACCTACCGGAACTTCTGGCATCCCCGCGACCGCTTCCAGGTGACCGGCATCCGGCTCGCCCGCGACGCCTGAGGACGGAGGACACCGTGACCCGCATCGCCGGAATCGATCCCACCGTCCCCCCGAGCGGTACGGGCTGCCTCGAGTGCCTCGCCGGGGACGGCCCGGGATGGTGGTTCCACCTGCGCCGCTGCGCGCTCTGCGGCCACGTGGGCTGCTGCGACTCGTCGCCGAGCCAGCACGCCACGCGCCACCACGCATCGACGGGCCACCCCATCGTCCGGAGCTTCGAGCCGGGAGAGGACTGGTTCTGGTCCTACGTGCTCCTCGCCGTCGTCCCCGGCGCGCCGCTCGCGCCGCCGACGCATCGACCGCTCGACCAGCCCGCGCCGGGCCCGAGCGGGAAGGTGCCGGACGACTGGAGGCGGAGGCTGCACCCTCCCCCCAACGCTCCCTTACGCCCCGGATGAGCCCGGAGGCCGGCGGCGTTCGCCGTGAATCCGAGCCGGACCGCGGTATGGAGCGCGCCGGCCGCCCCGGGAGGGAGCGAGCCGCGAAGGAGCAGACGCGATGGCCACGCTCTCCACGGAAGCCGGCAGTCCCATCCCCGCCCCGATGACGTCGACCGAGCCCTCGCTGGAGGCGGCCTGGCGGGAGTTCAACTCCGCGTTCAACCGCATGGACCCGAAGGAGGTGGCGTCCTTCTGGGACGAGAACGGGACGCTCGTGGGCCCGACCGGCAACCG
>DAOMFN010000198.1:0-2173 GCA_035429785.1 Anaeromyxobacteraceae bacterium | reverse complement strand
TGGCGCTGGCTGGACGCGCGTCCGTACGCGTTCCTGCCCCGGCCGCCCTCGACGCCGGTCCACTGACCGGGGTTGACATACCCAGGACTTCCATGCATCGTGCCGCTAGGTATAGGAGCCTGGCGCACGATGGAGATCGGAAAAGACCTGGTCGCGGCGTCCTCCACGCCGCTCATCCTCTCGATCCTGGCCGACGGCGAGTCGTACGGCTACGCCATCGCCCGCCGGGTGGAGGAGCTGTCGGGGGGGGCGCTGCGCTGGACGGAGGGGATGCTCTACCCCCTCCTCCACCGCCTGGAGAGCCAGGGGCACGTCGAGGGGCGCTGGGGCGAGGCGGAGAGCGGTCGGAAGCGGAAGTACTACCGGATCACGCGGTCCGGGCGGGCGTGCCTCGCCGACCAGCGGGAGCAGTGGCGGGCGGTGGACGACGCGCTGCGGAGCCTCTGGCGCGGGCTCGCGCGCTCGTCCGGTTCGGGCGGCCTCGCCCCCGCGGCCGCGGGAGGGAAGTGACGTGCCCGCGACGCCCGGGGTCGACGCACTGGAGTCCTGGATCGCGGAGTGGCGATCGCACCTCCGCAGGCGGCGGGCCATCCTCGACGTGGACGTCGCGGAGCTCGAGGATCACCTGCGGGGGCAGCTCGCGGCGCTCTCGGCCGCCGGGCTGGACGGCGACGAGGCCTTCCTCGTCGCGGTGAAGCGCGTGGGCGCGGTGGACGCGCTGTCCCGCGAGTTCGCGCGCGAGCACTCGGAGCGGCTCTGGAAGCAGCTCGTCGCGGGGCCGGCCGACGGCGGCGAGGACGCGGCGGCCGGCCGGCGGGAGGCGGCGGTGGTGCTGGCGCTGGCGCTCGTCGCCGCCACGCTGGTCAAGCTCCCCGAGCTCCTCGGCATCGCGCTCCGGACGCACGCCGGGTTCTACGCCCGGAACGCCAGCCTGGCGGTGTTCCCGCTGCTCGCCGGCTACTTCGCCTGGAAGCGGGGGATGGGCGCCAGGGCCGCGCCGGCCCTCGTGGCGGCCTTCGCGGTCCCGGCGCTCCTCGTGAACCTCTACCCCTTCGGGCCCGCCAGCGACACCGGCCGGCTCGTGGCGCTCCACCTGCCCATCGCGCTCTGGATCGTCGTGGGCTTGGCCTATGCGGGCGGCCGCTGGGCCGAGGGCGGACGGCGGATGGACTTCGTCCGCTTCACGGGGGAGCTCTTCATCTACTACGTGCTCATCGCCCTCGGCGGGGGCGTGCTGACCGCGTTCACGATCGGCATCTTCGAGAGCATCGGCGCGAACGCCGGGTGGTTCGTGGAGGGCTGGCTGCTGCCCTGCGGCGCCGCCGGGGCGGCGCTCGTCGCGGCCTGGCTGGTCGAGGCGAAGCAGAGCGTCGTCGAGAACATGGCGCCGGTGCTGGCCCGCCTCTTCACTCCCCTCTTCACAGCGCTCCTCCTCGCCTTCCTCGCGACCATGGCCCTCACCGGGCGCGGCATCGACGTGGAACGGAACGTGCTCATCGCCTTCGACCTCCTCCTGGCGCTGGTGCTCGGGCTGCTCCTCTACGCCATCTCGGCACGGGACCCGGACGCCCCGGCGTCGGGGTTCGACCGGCTGCTGCTCCTCCTCGTCGCGACCGCCCTCCTCACCGACGCCCTGGCGCTCGCCGCCATCGTGGGGCGCATCTCGGCGCTCGGCCTCACGCCGAACCGGGTGGCGGCCCTCGGCGAGAACGTCCTCCTGCTCGTGGTCCTGGGCCGGTCGGCCTGGCTCCTCGGACGCTTCGTCACCGGGCGGGGCCCGTTCCGGGCGGTGGAGCGGTGGCAGACGGACGCCTTGCCCGCGTTCGCCGCCTGGGCCGCGGTGGTGGCCCTCGTCTTCCCGCTCCTGTTCCGGTTCGCCTGAGCCCCATGGGCAAGGGCGAGACCACGCGGGAAGGGATCCTCGAGCACGCCACCGGGCTCGCCAGCCTGGTCGGCCTGGAGGGGCTGACCATCGGCCGGCTCGCCGACGCGCTCGACCTGTCGAAGAGCGGGCTGTTCGCGCACTTCCGGTCGAAGGAGGCCCTCCAGGTGCAGGTGCTGGAGCCCGCGGCCAGCCGGTTCGCGGCCCTGGTCATCCGGCCCGCGCTGGCCGCTCCCCGGGGCGAGCCCCGGCTCCGCGCGCTCTTCGAGCACTGGCACGCCTGGCCGCGCA
>DAOMFN010000197.1:0-4855 GCA_035429785.1 Anaeromyxobacteraceae bacterium | reverse complement strand
CGGTGGCGAGGCTGCGGGCGCTCGGCATCGAGGTGGCGCTGCTCTCCGGGGACAACCGGCGCACCACCGGGGCGGTCGCCTCCGCGCTCGGCGTGGGGGAGGCCTTCGCCGAGGTCTCCCCGGGCGGGAAGCGCGACCGGGTGGCGGCGGAGCAGGCCGCCGGACGGCGGGTGCTCCTCGCCGGCGACGGCGTGAACGACGCCCCGGCCCTCACCCAGGCCGACGTGGGCGTCGCGATGTCCCGCGGGACCGACGTGACGATGGAGAGCGCCGAGGCGGTCCTGGTCCGGGACGACCTGCGGCTCGTCCCGGAGCTCGTGCGGCTCTCCCGGCGGACCTACCGCATCATCCGCGAGAACCTCTTCTGGGCGATGATCTACAACGTGGTCGCGGTGCCGCTCGCCGTGGTGGGCCTCCTGCACCCCATCGTCGCCGCGGCGGCGATGGCGGCGAGCTCCACCTTCGTCGTCGTGAACTCCCTCCGGATCCGCGGCGGCGCGGGCGCCCCCCGGACGAGGTAAGCCGTGTCGCTCGGATTCCTCATCGCCATCTCGCTCGGACTGGGGCTCGCGGCCTGGCTGGGCTTCCTCTGGACGGTCCGCAGCGGCCAGTACGACGACCCGGAGGGCCCGAAGTACCGGATGCTGGAGGACGACGACGACGAGCCCCGGAAGGGGCGTGGCGGAAAAGCCATGGACGACTCTCGCCGGTGAAGATAGACAGCCTTGTCCGTTGCCAGGCCGTCCCTGCGAACGCGGAGCGCCGAGTCCACCAGTGAACGTCGCGCACCCGAAGAGATCCATCCTCGCGGCAGCCGCCGCACTCCTCTCCCTGCTCCCCGCCTCGCCCGCGCGCGCCACAGACCCGGCGCCCGGACAGATGGTCGTCGTCGGCGAGGCCACCTCCGGACAGACCACCGTCCTCCTCGTCCAGCAGACGCCGAAGCGGCCGTGGGAGACCGAGGCCTGGGCCTACCCGGAGCGCGGCCTCACCTTCTTCCCGGACGGGCCCGGGAAGGGCAAGGACCGCTGGGCCATCGGCGGCCTGTGGCAGCTCGCGCCGATGTTCACGGCGAACTACACGCGGGGTCTCGGGTCCGGCTTCACCGTCGACGCCCGCCTCCAGACCATCATCGTCTACAACCAGCTCGGCGTCGGCGGGCAGTGGGCCTTCCAGGCCGGGCCGTTCAGCATCGGCGTGATGGCCCACGTGAACGGCTACTTCGGCGTCCTCGGCAAGCTGTTCGTCGCCACGACGTCGTTCGACACCACCGGCTGGGGCGTGCTGCTCGACCCCGGCGCCCGAATCGGCCTCCAGGTCGCCAAGGACTCCTGGCTGACGCTCCAGTACGAGGCCTACGTCAACCTCTACCAGGCCGTGAACCTCGGGGGTCTCGTGCTCTCGCCCCAGAGCGTCACCTACGACGGGTTCGGCCTCTCCGCCATCGTCGAGTACGCGCCGCACAAGGACAAGGGCGTCATCTACTACGGCGTGAGTCTCTACAACACGGCCACGAACTACCCGATCTTCTTCAACGTGGAGGCCACGCCCACCAGCGAGTCCTTCAACAACGCCAAGATCTGGTACCTGGGAGTCCTCGCCGGCTATGAGTTCTGAACGCCGAATCCTCGTCCTGGGCGTCGTGGCGCTCCTCTCCTCGGCCTGCTCGTCGCGGACGAGCCCGCAGCCGCCCCAGTTCGTCGGGGGCGGGCTCCTCGCAAGGTCCGAGCCACCCCCGAACCCGTACTCGCTGGAGCGCGTGCTCGAGGGGGTCTACGACACCACGAGCCGCTTCGGCTCGAACGTGGTCGTCCACGCCAGCCAGTGGGGCGGGTTCTCCGACGGCATGAAGTCGTCGGTCTCCATCCTGGCCTACGACCACTACGCCTTCGCCATCCTGCAGCCCGGCTGCTTCACCGACAACACGGTGACCCCGGCGGTGACGCGGCTCGTCCTCGAGGGCTACTGGCGCTACCTCGACGTCGCCGAACCCGATCCGACGAGCACGGGTCTCATCCGGCTCTTCGTCGGCCCCACCTCGATCATCCAGTACGTCTGCAACGCTCCGCCGTGGGATCCCGCCGCCGGCCCTGGCGACCCGCGGACCCCGCCGACCGACACGCCGTTCCTCTCCGGGGCCACCGGCGGGGGCGCCGACGTCCCCGGCCTTCCCATCCAGATCACCTGGGACCGCCCGCGGAAGAGCCGGCTCAACGCCGAGGGCAAGAAGACCTTCCTCGTCGGCGTGCACCATGGCGCCTGCCAGACCGCGCAGAACTGCGGCATCTCCGAGAACACCCCCGAGACCGCCATCATGGCCACCCAACTCGGCGGTGAGTACCTCGAGATCGACGTCCGGCTCACGAAGGACCAGGTGCCGGTCTTCTTCCACCTCGGGCTCTACCCCGGCGTGGTCCAGGGGCCGTACTGCACCGGCATGGTGGAGGACTACACGTACGCCGAGCTCATCGCGAACTGCCGGCTCCGCAACGGGGAGATCATCCCGCGCGTGGTCGACATGCTCACGTACATCTTCACCCGCACCGCCTTGCCCACCTACCTCGACAGCAAGACCACCGACGTCATCGTCCCGGTGAGCCAGATCCTGAAGACGCTCTCCGAGAACATCGTCGACTGCCCCACCGGCGTGCCGCCCCCCGGGTCGCCCGAAGGTGCCCGCTGCCTCTTCCCCGGCAGCGCGCCCATCTGGCAGCGCGGCATCATCGGCCTGCCCGACCAGGACAGCGTGAACACCTACGTGAACGCGAAGTCCACCGGCGAGCTCTGGTCGCAGCAGCACTGCCTCATCGAGGAGGACCCGAACGAGGCCATCAGCACGCCCTGCGTGGCCTGGATGCCCCGCTACACCCGGGGCCCGATGAGCGCCGACGTGCTGAACGCCCAGCAGAACGGCCTCTTCGTCGGCTTCTGGACCATCAACGACCCGGCGACGATGGACGCCTTCATCACCAACGCCGTGCCGAACGGATTCCTCACCAACTACCTCGGGGTGGCGAACCAGCGCTTCGAGGAGATCGGTGTCGTCCCGCCCTACACCCCGTACCGGGTGACCACGCCGTGAGAACCCTGCTCGCCGTCCTCGCGATCGCCGCCAGCACCTCCGCACTCGCCCAGGGTGCCCCCGCCGCTCCAGCCAAGCCCGCGCCGGCGCCCGCGGCCGAGCCCGCGACTCCCACCGCCTGGGAGCTCGACGCCTATGTCGGCTACGGCCAGCTCGCCTGGCCCGCCCTCGACCGGACCAACGTGACCTGGTCGAACGGTGGCCCCGCGTTCGCGCTGTCCGTCGCCTACCGGGGGGCCCACTTCACCCACCCGTTCCTCGACATCTCGTACGTGCCCATCATCTCCAGCGGCCAGTACGTGAACACGTTCGACGGCAGCGCGGTCGGGACGGTGTACGCGAGCAACTCCTCGTACGCCATCGGCTTCATGGTCGGGCCGGGATGGGACGTGGACTGGTTCCGCATCCGCGTCGGCATGGGTCTCTACGACGTCGTGGTCCGGACCAACGTCTCGGGGTCGACGAACACCGTCTCCCAGCTGGGCCTCGGCTTCATGGCGGCCGCGAGCGCCTTCGTGTGGCGGCCCGATCCCTTCGCCCTCGGCGTCGAGGCGCGTCTCGTGGCCCTCGACTTCCCGCTCACCGGCATCTACCAGACCATGTGGTCGGTGGGTCTCACCGGTCGCTGGGACTTCGCGCGCAGCAAGTAGCCTCGAAGGCGTCGAGCGGCGACGGCGGGGCCTTCCAGTCCTCGCCGGGAACCTGGACGGGCACGACCCGTCCCTTGACCCCGTCCGGCCCGAGCTCCAGCAGGACGAAGTTCCGCACGCCCTCGACGAAGACCTGCGACCCGTCCACGCGCGGGCTCCGGGCCCCGAAGAACCGCCCGCCCGCGCCGCCGCTCACCACGAAGTTCACCGGCTGGCCCTCGAAGCCGGGACGGACGATGCGCTCGTAGGCGTGGACGTGCCCGGAGAGGACGAGGGCCACCGGGTGGCGGTCGAGCACGTCTTCCACCACGCGCCGCGCCACCCAGGGGGCGCCCCCCTCCTGCCTGCCCGAGGAGAAGGGCGGGATGTGGAGCAGCACGACCGCGCGGAGCCCGAGCCGGTCGGCCTCCGCGAGCCGGTCCTCCAGCCAGGTGAGCTGCGGCCCCGCCACCGGCATCGGGTCCCGATCGCCGAACAGGTCGGGCCCGGTGTCGAGGACCACGAAGCGCCAGCCGTCCCGGTCCACGGCGTACCAGAAGGCGTCGGGCGGGAGCTCCGGCCCTCCGGGCGGCGAGAAGACGCGCGCGTACTGCTCCTGGTCCACCCGGTGGTACTGGTCGTGGTTTCCCATGGCCGCGAGCACCGGGATCCCCGCTTCCCGGAGCGGCGCCGTGTCCTCCAGCCAGCCGTTCAGGTCGGGGAGCGGTCGCGGGGGCGCCACGCCGGAGAGGAGGAGCTCGTGGATGCCCGCCGGGAAGGGGATGAGGGTGAGGAGCGAGACCCAGGCGTAGCCGCGGACGTACTGCGGCCAGATGGGGACGGCGTACTGCCAGCCCCCCCAGTCGGGCATGTGGCCGGCCGGCAGGTGGTCGATGGCGTCGCCGGCGAAGAGGACGAGATCGGGCTTCTCGGCCAGGATCGCGGCGACGACGGCCCGGTGGGCGGCGGTGTTGCCCTGGGAGTCCCCGTACACCGCGACGCGCAGGTGGCCCGGCTCGCGGTCCGGGAGCGGCGGGCTGGCGCGGCCGGTGGACGGGTCGAGCAGGTCGGGCCGGACGGCAGCGTGGGACATCGGCCCACAGGCCGCCGCGGCGACGACGAGCAGCGCTGCGGCGCGCGGGGC
>DAOMFN010000196.1:0-4878 GCA_035429785.1 Anaeromyxobacteraceae bacterium | reverse complement strand
CCTGCCCCTGCTCGGCACGCTCTGGCCCGCGGCGCTGCTCTTCTTCGCCGTCCGAGCGGCCACGGCCGTGGCCGGGGCGCGCCTCTCCGGCCGCATCGCCGGCGACCCGCCGGAGCTGCGGCGCTGGGGCTGGGCCGGGCTCGTCTCGCAGGCCGGCCTGGCGCTGGGCATCGCGTCGAAGATGCAGACCCAGTTCCCCTCGTTCGGGGCGCAGTTCGGCGCCCTCGCCGTGGCTGCGGTGGCCCTGAACGAGCTCGTGGGTCCGGTGCTCTTCAAGCTGGCCCTCGACCGGTCGGGCGAGAGCGGCAAGGCGACGGCGGCCGGGGCCTAGCCGGGGGGGGGCTGCGGCTTCTCCACCCCGACCCCGTGCAGGTAGGTGTAGCCGCGCATGACGTTCTCGTAGAACTGGGCCAGCCCGACCCCTTCCTTGGGCCGGATGCTGCCGTCCTTGATGCGGCCGTCGAGGGCGGTCTTCACGCGCCGGACCAGGTCCGCCGGCTCGTAGAGCAGCGACTGGAGCACCTTGTCCACGTGGTCCCCGCGGATGACCTCGCCGAGGTAGAAGTCCTCCGGGTCGTCGTCGTCGACGTAGACGTGCACCTCGTTCACCCGGCCGAAGAGGTTGTGCATGTCGCCCATGACGTCCTGGTAGGCGCCGTTCATGAACATGCCGAGGAAGTAGGGCTTGCCGGGCTCGAGGGCGTGGAGCGACAGGGTCTCGTCGACGCCGTCGCCCTCGATGAAGCGGTCGATCTTGCCGTCGGAGTCGCAGGTGATGTCGACGATGGTCGTGTCCTGCGTGGGCGCCTCCGCCAGGCGGTGGAGCGGCACGATGGGGAAGAGCTGGTCGAACGCCCAGTGGTCGGGCGCGCTCTGGAAGAGGGAGAAGTTGGCCATGTACTGGTCGGCGATCTTGTCCCCGAGGTCGCGGGTGTCCCGCGGGAGCCGCTTCTTGCCCCGGTTGAGCGCCACGAGGCTCCGGGCGAGCTTCCAGAAGAGCGACTCGACCGTGGCCCGCTCCTCCAGCCCCAGGATGCCCAGCTTGAACATCTGCAGGGCCTCCTCCTTCTTGGCCACGGCGTCGTGGTAGACCTCGGCCCGGTTGCGCGGCGTGAGCGAGGCCACGATCTCCCGCATCTCGCGGACCACCTTGTGCTCCCCGGGCTGCACCACCGACGCCGCCTCGATCTCGGCGCGGGAGCCGATCTGGATGCTCCCGAACACGTTCATGATGATGCAGGAGTGGTGGGCGGTGACCGCCCGGCCGGACTCCGAGACGATGTGGGGCTCGGGCACCCCCTCGTTCGCGCAGATCCGCTGCACGTTGTAGATGACGTCGGCGGCGTACTCCTCGAGGGTGTAGTTCATCGACGACGCGTAGGCCGGCGTGCGCGATCCCACGTAGTCCACGCCGAGGCCGCCCCCCACGTCGAAGTACTCGATGCCGAGCCCCATCTTGCGCAGCTTGGCGTAGAGGCGCGCCCCCTCGTTCACCGCGTCCTTCACCACCCGGATCTCGGTGAGCTGGCTGCCCACGTGGAAGTGGAAGAGCTTGCAGAGGTGCTTCTTGCCCGCGGCCTCGAGGATGCGCACCGCCTCGATCATCTCGGGGGTGGTCAGGCCGAACTTGGCGAAGTCCCCGGAGGACGACTCCCACTTCCCGGTGCTGCGGGTCGAGAGCTTGGACCGCAGCCCGATCCAGGGCTCGACCCCCATCTCCTCCGAGGTCCGCAGGAGGGCGGGGAGCTCGGACAGCTTCTCCACCACCACGACCACCTTGCGCCCGAGCTTCCGCCCCAGCAGCGCGAGGCGCATGTACTCCTCGTCCTTGTACCCGTTGCAGATGGTGAGGGCGTCGGGGTCGGTGTTGTAGCCGAGCACGACCATGAGCTCGGCCTTGGACCCGGCCTCGAGGCCGTAGTGGTAGGGCGCCCCGGCGTCGAGGATCTCCTCGACCACCTCCCGCATCTGGTTCACCTTGATGGGGTAGACGCCGTAGTAACCGCCCCCGTAGCCGAGCTCGGCCACGGCCTTGCCGAAGGTCTCGTTCAGGATGCGGACGCGGGCCCGCAGCACGTCCATGAAGCGGACCACCGCGGGGAACCCGAGCCCGCGCTCGGCGATGTCGTCCACCACGTCCATGAGGTCGATGGTGGGACCGCCCGGCCCGTGGGGATGGACGACCATGTGCCCCTTCTCGTTCACGGAGAAGAAGCCGGCGCCCCATCCGGCGAGGTTGTAGTACTGGATGGCCCGCTCGATCGACCAGTCGGACGCGGGGGTCGCGGTGGTGGCGTCGCTCTTCGGCTCGGGCAGGCTCATTCGGATCCCATGTACTGCGTGGCGTCGAAAAATTGAAGCCGTTATCTAGCCGGCACCCGTGCCCCCTGCCCGCCCGAAGCACCGGCGTCCCGCGCCCGCCGGCCTCCGCGGCCGGCTCACCGCCGCCACCGAGGCCTTCGCGCAGGTGCCGGGGGCCCTCCGGCTCGTGTGGGAGGCCGATCGCCGGGGCGCCGTCGCCATCGCGGCGCTCACGCTCGTCTCGGCGCTGCTGCCCGCGCCGGTGGCCTGGGTGGGGAAGCTCATCGTCGACGGCGTCGTCGAGGCGGCGCGCACCGGCTCGGCGGCCTCACGCGACCGCGTCGCCACGCTCGTCCTCGTCGAGCTCGGCCTCATGGCGGCCGGCCTCCTCGTCGGCCGCCTCCTCGGCCTGCTCCGCGAGCTCCTCCGCACCCACCTCGCGAACCGCATCAACGTGCTCATCCTGGAGAAGGCGCTCGAGCTCGAGCAGCGCCACTTCGAGGATTCCGAGGTCCACGACAAGATGCAGAACGCCCGGCGGGAGGCCTCGGCCCGCCCGCTGTCGCTCGTCATGCAGGTGCTCGGCGTGGCCCAGAATGCCGTGACCCTGGCGGCCCTCTCCGCCCTGCTCTGGCGGCTCTCCCCCTGGAGCGTGCTCGTCATCGCCGCGGCGTCGATCCCGGCCTTCGTGGCCGAGGCCCGGCTCTCCGCCGAGGCCTTCCGGGTGAACACCTGGCGGGCGCCGGAGGGGCGCCGGCTCAACTACCTCGAGTGGATCCTGACCCGCGACTCCCACGTGAAGGAGGTGAAGCTCTTCGACCTGGGTCCGCTCGTCCTGGGCCGCTACCGGGAGCTCTTCGGCCGATTCTACGCCGAGGACCGCAGCCTGGCGCTGCGCCGCCTCGCCTCCGGCGTCGCCTTCGGGCTCCTCTCGCTGGCCGCGTTCTACGCGATGTACCTGCTCGTGGCCGGCCGGGCCGCGCGCGGAGAGATCACCCTCGGCGACATGACCCTCTACCTCGTCGTGTTCCGGCAGGGCCAGGGGGCCTTCCAGGGGATCCTCGGCGCGGTGGGCACGCTGTACGAGGACTCGCTCTACATGTCGAACCTCTTCGCCTTCCTGGCGATCGAGGCCGGCGGCGAGCGGCCCCGCAGCTCTCCTCCCGCCGCCCTGCCGCGCGGCCGGCCGCTCGCCATCTCCTTCGAGGACGTCTCGTTCCGCTACCCATCCCGGCCGGAGTGGGCGCTGCGGAACCTGAGCGTCGACCTCGCCCCGGGCGAGACGCTCGGGCTCGTGGGGGAGAACGGCGCCGGCAAGAGCACGCTCGTGAAGCTCCTCCTGCGCCTCTACGACCCCAGCGAGGGGCGCATCACCTACGGCGGGGTCGACCTGCGGGACCTCGACCCCCGGGACCTCCGCTCCCGGATGGGTGCCGTGTTCCAGGACTTCGTCCGCTACCAGTTCACGGCCGCCGAGAACGTGGGGCTGGGCAATCCGGCCGCCCTCGGCGACCGCGCCCGCATCGAGGAGGCCGTGCGCCGGGCCGGCGCCGACGACCTCGTGCGCTCGATGCCCCAGGGTCTCGACACCGTTCTCGGCGGCTGGTTCGAGTCGGGTCACGAGCTCTCCGCCGGACAGTGGCAGAAGCTGGCCATCGCCCGCGCCTTCATGCGCGACGCCGAGGTCCTGGTCCTCGACGAGCCCACCGCCAGCATCGACGCCGAGAGCGAGCACCAGCTGTTCCTTCGCTTCCGGGAGCTCGCCGCCGGACGCACCGCCATCGTCATCTCCCACCGCTTCTCCACCGTGCGGATGGCCGACCGCATCGCCGTCCTCCAGGGCGGGCGGCTCGCCGAGCTGGGGAGCCACGCGGAGCTCATGGCCCGCGGGGGACGCTACGCGCACCTCTTCGCCCTGCAGGCCCAGGGGTACGCCGACTAGGATCCGGGGGTGCGCGGCGCCGAGCAGATCCCCTGGCTGTACGACGCGGGCATGGCCCTCCTGGAGCGGCTGGGCCTGGGCCCGTGGCGCCGGTGGCTCGCGGGGGGCGCGCGCGGTCGCACGCTCGACCTGGGCAGCGGAACTGGACGGAACCTCCCCCTCTTCCCGCGGCCATCCGTGGCCGTGGCCATGGACCCGTGCCGGCAGAGCCTCCTCCGTGCCCGCCGCCGGGCGCCCGCGGCGCTCCTCGTCCAGGCGCGGGCCGAGGCGCTCCCCTTCCGCGACGGCGCCTTCGACACGGTGGTCTCCGGTCTCGTGCTCTGCTCGGTGACCGACCCCCGCGCGGCCGCCGCCGAGGTGCTGCGCGTTCTCGCCCCCGACGGCGTGGTCCGGGCGCTCGAGCACGTGCGGGACCCCACGCCCTGGAAGGCCAGGCTCCAGGACTGGACCCAGCCGGCCTGGACCGCCATCTCCGGCGGGTGCCATCCCAACCGTGAGACCGAGCGCACGCTCGAGGAGGCCGGACTCGCCATCGACCCGGCGACCCGGCGCGCCCGGGACACGATGCGACGGTTCGAGGCCCGCCGCGCCCGGTCCGCCGGCCCGTCAGCCGGCCCGGAGGACCGCCAGGGCGG
>DAOMFN010000195.1:0-4879 GCA_035429785.1 Anaeromyxobacteraceae bacterium | reverse complement strand
GACGTGGTCTACGTGGGGAAGGCGGCCTCGCTCCGCTCCCGCGTCCGCAGCTACTTCGACGCCGGCGGCACCGACGACCGGCACTTCATCCCGCTGCTCGACGGGCTCCTCGGCGACCTCGACGTGGTCGTCACCCGCTCCGAGAAGGAGGCGGTCCTCCTCGAGAACGAGCTCATCAAGAAGCACAAGCCGCGCTTCAACGTCCGGCTGAGGGACGACAAGGACTTCATCGTGCTGCGGCTCGACCGCCGCCACCCGTACCCGCGGCTCCAGGTGGCCCGGGCCCGGCAGCGGAAGGACGACGGCGCGCGCTGGTTCGGCCCGTACTCGAGCGCCAGCTCCATCCGGGAGACGCTCCGGGTCGTGAACCGCTGGTTCCAGCTCCGCACCTGCACCGACCACGTGCTGGACCACCGCAAGCGACCCTGCATCCTCTACCAGATCCACCGCTGCCCGGCCCCGTGCGTCTACGAGGTCCCGCAGGAGGAGTACGCGCGCAGCGTGGACGACGCGGTCGCCTTCCTGGAGGGGAGGGAAGGGGAGCTCGTGGAGCGGCTGCGGGCCCGCATGCAGGAGGCCGCCCAGGCCATGCGCTTCGAGGAGGCGGCGCGGATCCGCGACCAGCTCCGCGCGGTGGAGCGGAGCCTGGAGACCCAGCGGGTGCTGCTCGAGGACCGCGGCGACCGGGACGTGGTCGGCATCCACCGGGAGGGGCCCGACCTCGTCTTCCAGGTGCTCTCCATGCGGGACGGCAAGCTCCTCGACAGCCGCGCCTTCCCCTTCGCGGGACAGGAGTTCCCGGGCGACGAGCTGCTCTCCTCGTTCCTCTCCCTCCACTACGAGCGGGCCGAGCCGCCCGACGAGATCCTCGTCCCCATCGAGCCCGCCAACGGGGAAGCCCTCGCCGAGGTGCTCTCCGACCGCCGAGGGCGCAAGGTGCGCATCCACGTCCCGCGGCGCGGCCCCCGCGCCGACGTGCTCCAGGTCGCGAACCGAAACGCCGAGCAGTCCTTCCGCGGCTGGCGCGAGGAGGGGGTGAAGCGGCAGGACGCGCTCGCGGCCCTCACCCGCGCCCTCGGCCTCGCCCGCGAGCCGCGCTGGATGGAGTGCTTCGACATCTCCACGTTCCAGGGGGCGATGGCGGTGGGCTCGGGTGTCTCCATGAAGGACGGCGAGCCCGACAAGGACAACTACCGGCGCTACCGGGTGAAGGGGGTGGCGGGCCAGGACGACTTCGCCATGCTCCACGAGGTCATCACGCGGCGGCTCAAGCGCGCCCTCGCCGACGGCGTCATGCCCGACCTCCTCGTCATCGACGGCGGGAAGGGCCAGCTCCAGGCGGCGCTCGCCGCGGCGCGCGACCTGGGCGTGGCCACGCGCCCCGACCCGGGCAACCCGGGGCTGCCCTTCGTCCAGATGGTCGGCCTCGCGAAGAGCCGGATGCTCGACGCCGGGACGCTCTCCACCACCCGCGTCGTCTCGCGCCGGTCGGCCCGGAGCGCCGGGCTCGCCGACGCGGCGGAGCGGGCCGGGAAGGGGTTCGTGGCCGAGGCCGCGCGCACGCCGGAGCGGGTCTTCGTCCCCGGACGCAAGGACCCGGTGGTGCTGCGCCAGACCTCGGCGGAGCTCTACCTGCTCGTCCGGTTGCGGGACGAGGCCCACCGCTTCGCCATCGAGTTCCACCGCAAGCTGCGCCGGGCCCGCACGCTCCGCTCGGGGCTGGACGAGATCCCCGGCGTCGGGGAGTCGCGCCGGAAGGCCCTGCTCCGCCACTTCGGGTCGCTCCGGAAGGTCCGGGAGGCGGCGGAGGCCGAGTTGCAGGCGGTGGAGGGGATCGGCCCCGCCCAGGCCAGGGCCATCCGGGAGTTCTTCCACCCGCCGGCGGACGCGAGGTTGATCGACGGCGCGGATGTCCCTATGGAAGAGGGCCCCCGGAGGGAACCATGACGCCGCCCGACGACTTCGCCATCCAGCCCATCGTGGACGCGCTCTGCAGCGAGGCCGAGCCCATCCTCGCCGGCCACTACCGGATGGTGCTCCCCTCCCGCGAGCGGGTCATGGCCATCGTCGAGGACGTGCGCTCGCTCTTCTTCCCCGGCTACTTCGGCACCCAGGACCTGCGCGGAGACACGCTCCGCTTCCACGTCGGCGCCACCCTCGACCGGGTGCGGGTCACCCTCGACGAGGAGATCCGGCGCGCCGTGGCCTTCACGGAGAAGCACGACTTCGACGCCTGCCAGCACTGCGCGGTGGCCGCCGCCGAGGCCACCCGCAAGTTCGTCACGCGGCTTCCCGCCGTGCGGAAGCTCGTCGCCGGCGACGTGGAGGCGGCCTTCGAGGGCGATCCGGCGCTGCGCACCCGGGACGAGGCCATCTTCGCCTACCCGGGCGTCTTCGCGGTGACGAACCAGCGCGTGGCCCACGAGCTCCACGTGCTCGGCGTGCCGCTCATCCCCCGCATCATCACCGAGCACGCCCACACCATCACCGGCATCGACATCCACCCCGGAGCGCGCATCGGCGAGCGCTTCTTCATCGACCACGGAACGGGCGTCGTCATCGGAGAGACGTCGGTCATCGGCAACCGGGTGCGCGTCTACCAGGGCGTCACGCTCGGGGCGAAGAGCTTCCCCCTCGACGCGGACGGCAAACCCATCAAGGGCATCGACCGGCACCCCATCGTGGAGGATGAGGTGGTCATCTACTCCGGGGCCACCATCCTGGGTCGCATCGTCATCGGGAGGGGCTCCTCCATCGGCGGCAACGTGTGGCTCACCCACGCGGTGCCGCCCGGCAGCAGGGTGACGCAGGAAGCGCCGGTCGAGCGCGGCTAGGCCGCCTCCCTTCCCGGCCGGAGACCCGCATGTCCTTCCATCCGTGGCACGACGTCGAGCTCCCCCGGTACGTGGAGGAGGCCATCCCGGCCATCATCGAGATCCCGACGGGCTCGAAGGTGAAGTACGAGCTCGACAAGGCGAGCGGCCTGCTCCGCGTGGACCGCATCCTCTTCAGCGCGGTCCGCTACCCGGCCAACTACGGCTTCGTGCCCCGCACCTACTGCGACGACGGGGATCCGCTCGACATCCTGGTCTACTGCCAGGAGCAGATCGTCCCGCTCGCCATCATGCAGGCCAAGATCATCGGCGTGATGCGGATGCGGGACGACAAGGGGGAGGACGACAAGCTCGTCGCCGTCTCCGCCGACGACCCGGACTACGCCGACATCTCCGACATCGCCGCGATGCCCGCCCACCGGATGCGGGAGCTGAAGCGCTTCTTCGAGGACTACAAGGCCCTCGAGCACAAGAAGGTCATGGTGCGCGAGCCGCAGGGGCGGCACGAGGCGCTCGAGGTGCTGCGGGCGGCCATCAAGCTGTACGACCGGGAGGCGGACCGGCTGCGGGGAGACGTCGGCAACCCCCCGAAAAGACGGCGGAAGAAGGCCCGGTAGCGCAGCCGAACCCTCCCGGCCGCTCCTGGCTCCAACCCCGGCGATGCCGATCTACGAGTACGAGTGCCGCGACTGCGCGAAGCCCTTCGAGGAGCTCATCCTCCGCCGTTCCGACGAGGACGACGTCCGCTGCCCGAAGTGCAAGGGCAAGAAGGTCTCGAAGCGGATGTCGCGCCCCGCGGCGGCCCGCAGCGGCGGAGGCGATGGCGGAGCGTCCGCCTCGTCCGCCAGTTGCGGCCCCGTCGGTTGAGCCATCTGACCTCCGCGCGGTCGCGCGGAATCGGGTGATAGCGAGCCGGACGCGACCTCGCCCGCCGGGGGGAGCCGCGATAGGATCGGTCCGTCCATGCGAAGCCACAGGGCCAGCGACTTCACGCTGGAGTTCGTCGCCGACGCGCTCCAGCGCCAGGGGATCCTCCGGGAGGACGACCGCAAGACCGCGGTCGCCCGGGAGAACGTCCAGCGCGCCCGGCTCCTCCGGGACCAGGCCGCCAAGGGGGGGAGGGGGCTCAAGCGGGCCGACCTCTCCCCGGTGGAGCTCCTCGCCTCCTTCCGCTTCCCCGACGCCCGCCGCGAGGCGGAGCCCGTCGACGAGGACAAGGCCACGAAGGCGGTCGCCCAGGCCATGGGCGTCCCCTACGTGAAGATCGACCCGCTCAAGCTCGACGGGCACCTCATCACCCGCACCCTCTCCCGTCCCTTCGCCCGCAAGCACGCGGTGCTGCCGCTGGAGCGGCGCGCCGACGGCGCGCTCGTGGTGGCGACCGCCAACCCCCTCGACCGGGAGCTCTTCGAGAACCTGCACGGCCTCACCGGCATGGCCATCGAGCCGGTGCTCTCGGCCCCGGCCGACATCCACCGGGCCATCGCCGAGATCTACGGCTTCCGGGAGCAGATCCAGGAGGCCCAGGTCAAGGTCGGCGGCGGCGCCGCCGTCGACGTCGGCAACCTCGAGCAGTTCGTGAACCTGTCCGGCCTCGAGGCGCTCGAGGCGTCGAGCGAGCCCATCGTGGCCGCGGTGGAGTACCTCCTCCACTACGCGTTCGAGCAGAGGGCGAGCGACATCCACGTCGAGCCCCGTCGCGAGGAGACCATCATCCGCATGCGCATCGACGGGGTGCTCCACCCGGTCTACCGCGTGCCGAAGAGCGTGCACGGCGCCATCGCCAACCGGCTCAAGATCATGGCGCGCCTCGACATCGCCGCCCGCCGCCCCCAGGACGGGCGCATCCGGACCGCGCGCGGCGACACCGAGATGGAGCTGCGCGTCTCCACCATCCCCACCGCCTTCGGCGACAAGATCGTCGTGCGCGTCCTCGATCAGCAGATCCTGGTGCGCGACCTCTCCGAGCTCGGCTTCCTGCCCGACGAGCGGGACCGCTTCGAGCGCTGGCTCGACCGGCCGCACGGCATGGTCGTGGTCACCGG